>JAKIYQ010000016.1:0-24757 GCA_022708465.1 Bacteroidota bacterium
ATTCTATATTTTTTATTTTTTCTGCCATTAAGCAAATCAAATACTAAAAAAATCTGTTATTTAATGGCCTCAACCACAGCTTCAATTGCTTCGTCAATACCATTAGCATATTTACCCCCTGCTGTAGCCATAAATGCTTGACCACCGCCACCGCCTTGAATGAATTTTGCTGCTTCACGAATAATATTTCCTGCGTTATAACCTGCATCTACCATCGGCTTACTTAATAATATGGTCAATGTCGGTTTATCTTCATAAACAGTACCTGCTACAAATACAAACTTAACATCTGTAAATTTACCTTTGAAATAAGGTACAATGTTTTTGAATATATCAGGATTATCATTACCTACATATCTAATAAGCTTAACATCGCCAAATTGTTCTGCCCTATTAAGCATATTATCACGTATCTGTAGAGCTCTTTCTTGCATAAAAATATCAATCTTTTTACGAAGTGCTGTATTGTCTTCCAAAGTACGTTGAGCAGCTTGTACTACATCCGGTACATTATTAAACATTTCGCGCACAGATACTTGCATATTTTGCAAATCATCTATCAAAAACTCTGCATGTTCTGCTGTTACAGCTTCAATACGACGTACACCGGCTGCAATAGAACTTTCAGAAACTATTTTAAATATGCCTATGTTACCTGTTGATTTTGCGTGTGTTCCACCACATAATTCTATAGAAGAACCATATTGTATAACACGAACGCTATCTCCATATTTTTCGCCAAATAATGCCATTGCACCAAGTGATTTAGCTTCTGCAATCGGTACATTGCGACGTTCGTGCAAAGGCTCATTCATACGGATTTTCTTATTTACTGCATGTTCAACTTTACGTATTTCTTCAGGTGTCAGCTTTTGGAAATGCGAGAAGTCGAAACGTAATGATTCGGGAGAAACATAAGAACCTTTTTGCTCAACATGTTGACCTAGTAAATCGCGCAAAACCTCATGTAATAAGTGAGTTGCGGTGTGATTTGCTTCAGTTGCCATACGATTATCAATGTCGATTATAGCTTTAAAAGTAGCCTCAATCTGTTTTGGCAAAGTAGTTATTATATGAATCGGCAAATTATTTTCTTTCTTTGTATCTATCACCTGAATTTTTTCTGATTCGGTTTCAAGCACACCTGAATCACCAACTTGACCACCCATCTCAGCATAAAAAGGTGTAACAGACAAAACAACTTGATAAAATTCTTTGCCTTTTTGAACCATCTTTCTATAACGTAAAATTTGTGCATCAGCTTGGGTTTGATCATATCCTACAAATGCAGTTTCGCCCTCGCGTATTATTACCCAGTCGCCCGTTTCAATAGATGCTGCATTACGTGCACGATCTTTTTGTTTTTGCATTTCTGCATCAAAATCGTTATGATTTAATTTTAATCCGTTCTCCTTTAATATAAGTTCGGTTAAATCTATTGGAAAACCATAAGTATCATAAAGTACAAATGCATCAACACCGCTAATCTCATCTCTTCCGTTTTTCTTTGTATCAGACATTACTTTATCTAACAAACGAATTCCGGTTTCCAAAGTACGTAAAAATGCATCTTCTTCTTCTTTGATAACTTTCTCAATCAAAGTTTGTTGTAACTTAAGTTCGGGATAAGCTTCTCCCATATTATCAATCAAAGCCGGCACCAATTTATACATAAATGCAGAACGTTGATTTAAGAATGTATAACCATACCTAACTGCTCTACGAAGGATACGGCGTATTACATAACCTGCTTTTGCATTGGAAGGTAGTTGACCATCTGTAATTGCAAACGATATAGTTCTAATATGGTCTGCGACAACGCGCATGGCTATATCAATCTTATTATCTTTACCATATTCGCAGGAGCAAGATTCGCCTACAGCCTTTAATAAAGGAATAAATACATCTGTATCGTAGTTTGATTTTTTACCTTGAACAGCAACACACAAACGTTCAAAGCCCATACCTGTATCAATAACTTTCTTTGGTAGAGCCTCTAAAGAGCCATCTGATTTTCGGTTGTATTGCATGAATACATTATTCCAAATTTCAATAACTTGAGGATGATCGCCATTAACAAGTGTTTTGCCATCAATTTTAGCTCTTTCGGTATCTTCACGTAAATCTATATGTATTTCTGAGCAAGGTCCACAAGGACCGGTATCACCCATTTCCCAGAAATTATCGTGTTTATTTCCGTTTATTATTCGACTTGGATCAATATATTTTGCCCAAATATTTGCAGCTTCATCATCTCTACTCAAACCTTCGGCAGGAGCGCCTTCAAAAACTGTTACATATAGGCGATTCTTATCTAATTTTAATACTTCTGTAAGATATTCCCACGCCCACTGAATTGCTTCTGATTTAAAATAATCACCAAAACTCCAGTTACCTAACATTTCGAACATTGTATGGTGATATGTATCATGTCCAACTTCTTCCAAATCATTATGTTTACCGCTTACGCGTAAACATTTTTGTGAATCAGCTATACGTGGATATTTAATTGGATCATTACCCAAAATGATATTTTTAAATTGATTCATACCTGCATTGGTAAACATCAAGGTAGGATCATCTTTAATTACCATTGGTGCAGAAGGAACTATTTTATGCCCTTTTGAAGCAAAAAAGTCCAAAAAGGACTTACGTATTTCTTTAGAAGTCATCATTATACTATATGATTTTTTTGACTTGCAAAAATAGTTAATATAATTGGAAATTTTACCAAGGTATGTATAAAAATAAGGGCAAGTCTTTATTTTTGCAAAATAGAACAAAAACTTGACTGCATATTTACAAATAGTTGAGATTTAATTGTAAATTTGCGACTCAAAAAAGTTATAATGACCTCATTAAAATCAGATAATACACACTACCAATTTAACAAACGTACACTCAAGTATGAACGTGTTGAACACACTTGGAAGTATCATTTTAAAAGGGCTATCAGCGTTTTAAGTTTAGGACTTATATTTGGAGCTGCATTCTTTTTATTATTCATTTTCACAATCCAATCTCCTAACGAAAAAACTTTAGCAGCTGAAAATGAACGTATTGGAACTCAATTTGAATTATTATCACATCAACTTGATGATGCTATTAAAATTTTAAATATTATTCGAGAAAGAGATGATAATTTTTACAGAGTAATGTTAGAGGCTGATTCAATTCCTACTACTCTTCGTACCGGTAATTACGATGCAACAGCTCGTTACAGCCAATGGGATGATTTGCGTACCGCATCTATTGTAAAAGAATCGTCAATGAAAATGGACATTCTTAATCGTATGCTTTATGTTCAATCAAATTCTTTTGACGAATTAATTAGTTTGGCCAAACAAAGTGAAGATAAATTATTGCATGTACCCGCTATACAACCTGTTTTAAACAAAGATTTAAAACGTACAGCATCCGGTTATGGCAGACGTATAGACCCAATATACAAGACTTTAAGATTTCACGAAGGAATGGACTTTGCTGCACCAATAGGCACAGAAATATACGCAACAGGTAATGGTACGATTGTATCTGTAGGTTGGAAACAAGGATATGGTAATTGCATTGTTATTGACCACGGATATGGTTATTCAACAGTATATGCACATATAAGTAAATTTCAAAAATCAATTCGTAAAGGCACTAAAGTGGTACGAGGAGATGTGATTGCATATGTTGGGAATACCGGAAAATCAACAGGCCCCCATCTTCATTACGAAGTAAGATTTAAAGGTAAGGCACAAAATCCACAAAACTATTATTTCTTGGATTTGTCGCCTGCAGAATATGATGAAATGGTACGTATTTCTGCAAATAATGCTAAAACATTTGATTGATGCTAAAAGAAGGAAAATTATATTATTCAATAAGCGAAGTTGCCGAAGAGTTTGACTTAACACCATCGTTATTAAGATATTGGGAAAAGAATTTTTCAATTATCAAGCCAAAAACAAATGACAGAGGCACAAGACATTACACTCAAAAGGATATTCAAAATATTCGAATGATTAAGTATTTGCTAAAAGAAAAACGAATGACTATTAAAGGCGCACAAAAGCAATTACAAAAGAACAATGCCAATAATGTCAACACAACTAGTGTAATAGATAAATTAAATATCATAAAAGCAAGATTGCATGATATTAAAAATGAAATGAAATATTTAGAAGAGTAAAATCAAAAACAATGAAACGATACAATTTTCTTTTAGTTGCTTTTATGTTAACAATGCCAATTATGGCTGTAAACAGACCTAATAACGTTATTGTCATAATTGGAGATGGAATGGGATTAAATCATATATGCACATTAAATAGTCCTAATAATTTTGAACGAGCTCAAGCAATCGGATTATCAAAAACTTACTCTGCTAATAGTCCTGTCACAGATTCTGCTGCAGGAGGAACTGCAATAGCTTGCGGTGTAAAGACAAACAATGGTATGTTAGGTGTATCGCAAGACTCTATTCCGGTGAAATCTATTCTTACTATATTAAAAGAGAATGACTTATCGACAGGTATAGTTGTAAGTTGCCGTATCAATCATGCCACACCGGCTGCTTTTTATGCGCACCAACCTAACAGAGGTATGGACAGTGCCATCGTGTCAGATTTATACAAATCAAATATAGATGTGATTGTTGGAGGTGGAGCAAAATTTGTTAGCACAGATTCATTGAAAAACCTTGGATATGAAGTATGCAACAATCTTGACGATTTAAAATCAGTAAAAAAAGTCGGTAAAATTGCTTGTTTACTTGCCAAAGAAGATATGCCTGTTGCCGAACAAAGAAAAGATACAATTCCACAAGCAGTACAACAAGCACTAAGATTATTATCGCAAAATAAAAAAGGATTTTTCTTGATGATTGAAGCTTCTCAAATAGATTGGGCATCTCACGGAAACAATGCAAAATACTTAAAGACTGAGATTCAAGATATAAATGCTGTACTTGGCGCTTGTATGGATTTTGCTGATGCAAACCCGGGGACATTAATTATTGTAACTGCCGACCACGAAACAGGTGGAGTAAGCTTATTAGAGAACGAAAAAGAGTATAAATTCTCAACAGGAAAGCATACCGGAGTGATGGTTCCTATATATAGCTATGGTACAGGAGCCGAAAACTTCTCGAAAATACAAGAAAATACTGGATTTAAAAATAAAATATTGGATTTAATGCATATTTCAAAATAAATTCATTAACTTTGCAGCCGTTTTTGACGCAATCTCTGTCGGAGCAGAGGAATCCGGTATATTGCGCAGCAAGTCAAACCGAAAAACAAAATTTAAAATGGACTTAATCAAAATCGCCGAAGAGTCGTTAGCGACAGGCAAAGAAAAAACTCTTCCCTCATTTAAGAGCGGAGACACCGTAACGATTTCATATAAAATCGTTGAAGGTAACAAGGAACGTATTCAGCAATATCGTGGTGTTGTTATTAAAATAGCAGGTCATGGTGACAAAAAACGTTTCACTGTTCGTAAAATGTCAGAAGGTATTGGAGTAGAACGTATTTTCCCATTGGATTCTCCATTCATCGAAAAATTGGAAGTAAATAAAATTGGTAAAGTTCGTCGTGCTAAATTATATTACTTACGCGATTTAACGGGTAAAAAAGCACGTATTAAAGAAAAAGGTATTTAATTTTACCAGTCAAACATATAAAAGCCGCTTAAAACAAGCGGCTTTTGTTTTTTTATATAAATCTTATTTTTTTATTGTCTGCCGTTTTTTTTTCTCATCCTTTATTGCTACTTTTGTAAAGATTTTATGTATATGGCCGAAGTGTATCCAAATTCATTAGATGAACTAGAGAAAAATATTGATGCTTTGATCAGCTTGTCTGAAAATCAAAAGGAACAGATTGAAAGACTAATTGAGGAAAATAGCAATGCAAGAAACGAAATACTCCGGTCACATGCAGAAATCATGGAATTGCAAAAGAAGTATGACAGTCTAAAAATAGCTAAAGCTAGCATATCTTTAAATAAAGGAGATGTAAAAGAGGCACAAAAAGCACTGTCAGAAATTATTGAAGAGATAAATAATTGTATCGCACAACTCGAACAAAATGAACCAGCTTCAGAAACAATTTGAGATTACACTAAAAATCAATGATTGTACTTTTCATACTATTATTGAAAGAAGTGAAGAAGCCATATATCGAGAAGCAGCAAAACAATTAAAGTTAAAGATTCTGCAATATCAAGAGAAATATTCATCGGTAGCTAAAAACAAAGTATTTTTAACATCGCTGGTTGCTCTAGAATATGCTCTTGAATTGATAAAATTACAGAATGAGCAGACCAATAATACGGCTAAGATTTCTATCGAAAAGATGAACGATAAGATTTTAAAATGCTTGTCAGAAGTGAAGTAATACACTATCTCTACTGAATATCTTTCATAATTAAATGCAATTCCTGATTCCGCTAAATGCGGGCAGTTATTGCATTTTTTTTATTAATTAATTATATATACAAAATAAAATGGAACTATTAGAAATAATTTTAATCATCGCAGCGTTCGTGCTTGGTGGCGGCATTGCGATTGGACTCGTGTTCTTTATACAGAACCTGCGAGCAAAAAGCATCATACAAACAGCAAAAGCAGAAGGTGAAGCAATTAAGAAGGCCAAATTACTTGAAGTAAAAGAAAAGTACTTACAACTTAAAAACGAATACGAGAAACAAGCAAGTGTACGCAATTCGAAGCTACAATCTACTGAGGCAAGATTGGTACAGAAAGAAAAACAATTATTGTCACAAGAAGAAAGTATTGTAAAAAAAGAATCTGAAATAGAACATCTTAAAATTTCTTACGAAGGACAATTAGAAATAGCCGAAAAGAAAGATCAGGAATTAGATCGCTTACATCATCAAGCTATTGAAAAACTAGAATCTATCGCAGGTTTATCTGCAGAAGAGGCTAAAAACAACATGATTGAATCATTGAAAGCAGAGGCTCAAACAGCAGCATTGGCTTACACTAATGAGATTATGGAAGAAGCTCGCATGAATGCAAACAAAGAAGCTAAAAAAGTAATTATAAAATCTATACAAAGAGTTGCAAGTGAAGCAGCTATAGAGAATGCAGTTACTGTATTTCATATTGAATCTGACGAAATAAAGGGACGCATCATTGGACGTGAAGGTAGAAACATTAGAGCATTAGAGGCTGCAACCGGCGTTGAAATTATTGTTGATGATACTCCTGAAGCAATTGTTCTATCTGCATTTGACCCTATCCGCAGAGAGATAGCACGTTTGTCATTACATCAATTGGTTCAAGACGGACGTATCCACCCTGCCAGAATTGAAGAAATTGTAGCAAAGGTTACAAAACAGATTGAAGAAGAAATCGTTGAAATAGGTAAACGTACTACAATTGATATGGGTGTACATGGTTTACATCCTGAACTTGTTCGTTTAATAGGTAAAATGAAATATCGTTCTTCGTATGGTCAGAATCTTTTACAACATGCACGCGAAACTGCAAATTTATGCGCAGTAATGGCATCTGAATTAGGCTTAAATCCGAAGAAAGCACGTCGCGCAGGTTTAATACACGATATAGGTAAAGTTGCTGATGAAGATCCAGAATTACCACACGCATTACTTGGTATGAAGATTGCACAACGTTGTGGAGAGAAACCGGATATTTGCAATGCAATTGGTGCTCACCATGACGAAGTAGAAATGCAAACATTAATTGCTCCTATTGTACAAGCATGTGATGCTATTTCCGGAGCAAGACCCGGAGCAAGACGAGAAATTGTTGAGGCATATATTAAACGTCTTAACGATTTGGAGAATATCGCAATGAGTTATCCGGGAGTACAAAAGACATACGCTATTCAGGCCGGACGTGAATTACGTGTTATTGTTGGTGCTGATAAGATTAGCGATCAAGAAACAGAACGTTTGTCTGAAGATATTGCAAAGAGAATCCAAGATGAAATGACATATCCCGGACAAGTAAAAATTACTGTAATACGCGAAATTAGAGCTGTAGCTGTCGCAAAATAAGCAATCAAAATATTTAAAAAGTCTCTTGCAAATTTGTAAGGGACTTTTTTTTGTCGTACTTTTGCCAGAACATATTGGGGTTGACTGGATTTGACAGCAGGTAGAACTGATATGTAAGCATGCAGAGCTTTGTAAGTGGGCTCTATAATATGAACTTTCAAAATTATAACTGGCGAAAATAACTACGCTCTTGCTGCTTAGTCGAATTATAGTAGACTAACTTTATTTTAGTACAAGGTACTAAAACGAGACATCTCCCAAATGCCGCTGTTCTGAGGCTTTTTGAACATGGAGGTGCGGAAATATCAGAACTCGCCTACTTCGGCTTCGCGTTGCAGGTAAAAAACAGAAGATAAGGATGTAATTGGTAGTTTGGGTCTTGTTACATCTCGAAAATTTAAGCCAAAATAAGCATGTAGAAAGCGTATTATTTCCTTGTTTGGACGAGGGTTCGATACCCTCCAGCTCCACAAAAAGAGCCGCATAAAAATTATGCGGCTCTTTTTGTATCTTGCAAACTTGCTTACTTAATTACTATAAAGTTATATATTTTTTTACGATTATCCCACAATAGAAGTAATACTAATCCAATAAATACTCCGAAGAAGACAAACACCTTATATGTCTTCAACCAAGTGTTGTATGGTAATTTATTAACTTGCATTGGGACTACAACAGATAAAACATCTGTATCATATATCAATCTATTTTTATTTGATTGTAATTCTGATTTAAGAGACAATATATCGTTATGTAACAATTTAGTTTCAGGTGACGTCGATATAGTTCCTACTGATGTAATAGAAACATTTTTTCTTGAGTTTTCAAAATACTCTATTTGACGAAGGCTATCTAATTTTTCTATTTCTTCTTCTAATACACCAATTCTAGTTTTTACATTAGCTATATCCTTTTTCTTTAAATCAGAAAAGAATTTATTTTTATTAAAGTAATTTACAAAACCAGATTCCCAATCATCAAAACAACTCTTATCGTACATCCTTATTTCAACACAAAAACGATTATTTATTACAATCTTCTTATTTTTGTTTAAATACTTATCATAATAATCAATTATATGGGAAGTAAGTAAGGAATCCACCGAATATACATAATGGGGTGCAATACTCCTGAGTTCGACAATCGATTTTTCAGGAATTTCCAATTTTGTAGATATATTATCCAAAGAAGACTTTGATAATTGATCTATTTCAGTAATAAAATCACTACTAATTCCTGTATTAGTTTGATATACTACAAATCCTTGATATATTGGACGGAATTCACTATACATGTACGAAGCAGCAAATCCTAAAATTCCGAAAATAATTAGCTGCCACCATCTATTCAAACCAAATCTAAATAGATATACAAATGGTTTACATATATATAGTACAAACCAATGCCACACAATTTTGATTACATCTATCAAATCCATTTCTTCTTTATTTTTATTAGTAGAGTCTTGTTGTTCCATTGTATTTATATTAATGCTGCAAAAGTAGTAAAAAAAAATCAAATTTTGCGATTTGAACGTATATATGTACTATGAAGGTAATTCAGATTCTGTTTTATCCGAATCTCGCCAATCATATTGTACATCATCTTGTTCTTCTTGCTTTTCTGCATTTTCATCGCCCTTAGGCTTGGTTCTAAATATTACTGCAGCAATTATTCCTGACACAGCACCGGACAAATGTCCTTCCCACGAAATATGATTATCAATTCCTATCGGTATCATATACCAAACAATACCGCCATACAAAAAAGCCACAATTAATGCTATTGCTATTGACGTTCTATTATTGCCGGCTAAGCCTCCAAAAAAAAGATAACATACTAAACCATATATAATACCTGATATACCAATGTGCCATGAAGATCTTCCTATTATCCATAGTATCATGCCCGTAACTATCCATACAAAAATCAATACCTTATATGCATATTTTCTATATGCCATATACAAGAATAAGGTCAAAACAAATATGGGTATAATATTGGCGTATAAATGTTTAATATCGCTATGAATAATTGGCATAGTTAATATGCCAATCAGCCCTTTTAATTCACGAGGATACACACCTAGAAAATGGAAATCGTAACCACCAAAATATTCTAGCGCAAAGACTAAAAATAACAAAATAACTAGTAATATAGGCACAACAAGCGCATGATAAAACATACGCTTATTTTGATCCATATCTTGCGAGAAAAACGGCATCAATGTAACTTAAGTATTTGTCCTACCTTTGGTTTTGCAGAATATGGCATATTATTAAGATCGTACAATTTATGTATTTTAATGCCGTAATGTTGAGAAATATCATACATTGATTCTCCTTCAGCAACTACGTGATTATCACATTTTTGACATTTTGATTTTTTTGCACGGATATATACTATATCACCTTCTTTAGGCTGACGACTATCTTTATCTACATCATTGTAAACATAAATCAAACCAAATGGTATTCTATATTTTTTGCCTATAGTGTAATATGTTTCATCTTTTTGAGCACGCACATATTTGACACCAGAAACAGGATCTGTCTGTGGTGCTAATTTAGGTGTAGTTTCAGCAATTGGAGGTAATAGATCATACTGATGAAGATTAAACCTTTCGATCAAATCGGTTAAAAGTTTAGTGTAATTAGGATCGGTTGCATATCCTGCTTGCTTTAATCCCTTGGCCCATGCTTGATAATCAGTTTTATCTAATTCAAACAAGAATGAATAGCGTGCACGTGTTTTTAAAAACTGAGAATGGTCAATAAAAGAGGCCTCCGGATTGTCATACTTACGAAAACATTCTTGCATTGCATCGTCATCGTGAGTCAAAGTCTCCCCTTTCCAATCATTATGACATTTTATACCGAAATGATTATTGCCTTCTACAGCTAATCTGCTTGTCCCATTTGCGGATTCTAAAATACCTTGAGCTAATGTAATACTTGCTGGTATTCCATAATCATTCATCTCACGTATTGCTATGGTTTTATATCTATCAATATATTCTTCGTATGATGAAGCGCTAACAGATGAAACACACAACAATGCAGCTATTACTAAAATATTAGATTTCATTATAATACTTTTAAAAAACACAAATGTACTTTATTTTGATAGATTACTCAAAGAAAATAGCCGCAATTAATATTATTGCGGCTATTAAAGTATGTTATTTAAATTCTTAATCTTTAATTTCCCATGCCAAAGCACTTGCACCTAAAATAGCAGCGTCAGATTCTTTTAATTGAGAGAACAACACTTTTATTTTGTTTTTCCACAAAGGCATAACATTAGCATTCATGCTTTCAACAACAGGTTTCATAATTAAATCGCCTGATTTTGTTAAACCACCGAATAATATTATTGCTTCAGGTGCACTAAATGCAATAAAATCAGCTAATGCCTCACCTAACATATTACCGGTAAAATCAAAAATATCCTTGGCTAATTCATCGCCTTGCATGGCTGCTTCAAAAACATCTTTTGATGTAATATTTTCAGCAGGAATATTGCGAAGTAAACTTTTGCGATCGGTTGCTTCTAATTGTTCTCTTGCAGAACGAGAAACACCTGTTGCCGATGCATAAGCCTCCAAACATCCTGTTTTACCGCAACCGCACAAACGTCCGTTTTTACGAACCATTGTTACGTGTCCAAGTTCACCGGCAAAACCGTCATGACCATAAAGCACTGAACCGCCAACAACGATACCACTACCTACACCTGTACCCAAAGTTATCATAATGAAATTATTCATACCACGAGCTGCTCCATAGGTCATTTCACCTACAGCTGCCGCATTGGCATCGTTAGTAAGACGTACCGGCAAACCGATCTTCTTTGACATTACTTCTGCAAATGGTATTACTTTTATACCACCGAATTTTAAATTTACAGCATTTTCAATTGTGCCTTTGTAAAAATTGCCATTGGGTGCACCAATACCGATACCACGAACTTGGTCCATTTTGTATTCTTTACTGACCAACTTAACAATAGCATCACACAAATCGCTAATAAATTTTTTGTAATCGTCAGTATCATCACTTCTAATTGCAGTTTGTACTAACACATTACCACGAGCGTCAACTAATCCGATTTTTGCTGTCTGACCACCTATATCGATGCCGACTACATAAGGTTTTTCCATAATACTCATTTTTTATTTATTATTATTATTCTACTGGAATATTTTTATTTACATTTTTAGAGCCTATCAAAGCGAAAAACAGCATATATATTAATGCTGCGAATACAAACCAATAACTTGATGTAGTTCCAACACTATCTGCTATAAGATTTTGTATAAAAGGCATGATTCCACCACCACATACTAAGGTCATATAAATACCGGATGCCAATGGAGTATATTTGCCTAAGCCTTCTGTAGACAAGTTAAAGATTGCACCCCACATAACTGATGTGCATAAACCACACAATACCATAAAACACATATTTAAAGGTAATGAATAGCCGAATACAGTTACTAATGTTTCAGGTACAAAAATAATACACAAAACAAATACCATAGCCAATAGAGAAACTGTGGTCATCATTGTTTTACTAGACACAACACCACCTACAGATCCACCAATTAAACGTCCAATCAGCATCAAAAACCAGTATGCTCCTACAGCGAACCCTGCTATTGTAGGACCTACACCACTCATTTTTGACATGTATAAGTTTGCTGTGTTAGGTATTCCTACCTCAATACCGACGTAGAAGAAAATAGCAATTGCGCCCAATACAAAATGACGGAAAGACAATGGACTATGTGGATCTTTCGTTTTTGTTCCATCTAAACGATCTTGTCTCTCTTTTGCAGATTCCATGTGTGGCTCCGGTATATTTGTAAATACAAATATTACAAATGCCAATACAAATAATGACATCGCTATAAGCATAGCAGGATTTGCATCACTTACTTGGGCATTAGCAGTTGAACCACCAATCAAATATCCTAATAAAATAGGAGCAATTGTACCACCTATTGAATTGGCAGAATTACCAAATTGCACTAATTGGTTACCACGATTACCACCACCACCAAGTGTGTTTAACATCGGATTAACTACAATATTAAGCATACACATAGAAAATCCGGATACAAAAGCACCTATTACATATATAGGGAATGATTGAGCATATCCTGATAAAAATTGTATACCTACTCCAATAAAACCAACTGTTATGGCAAGCAATGAAGTAAATTTATAACCTTTGCGTTTTAAGATCAAACCTGCAGGTATACCCATACAAGCATACGCAATAAAATTGGCGAGGGTACCTAATTGAGACATGGCGTTAGATGCGCCAAACTGATTTTGCACAATAACACCCATGGATCCGGCAAAATTAGTAACAAACGCTATCATAAAAAACAGCGCGAACATCATTGCTATAGGCAATGCATAACTTTTACTTTCCGATTTCATATAAACTTTGTTTTAAAAAATAATAATAGCTTGTAATGGTTTTCCATACAAGTTTTTAAGGATATAACGAAACGGCAACGCAATCGCAAAGATAAGAAATATCATTTCAACTCATGCAATAGTACCTGAAAAAATGCGCTTAATTTTACTTAGTTTTCTGAATATTTTCAAGAATAGAATACGCATTCTATGTGATTTTGGCCAAAATAAAGCATATAATTGCCAATGATATGATCTGTAATTAATTCGTTTACCATTACGTATTACTGCAGATACCTTAGCTACTATTTGTTCAAAAGAAACTTTTTCGGACTGTGAAACATTTCCATCTCCCCTGAGTATAACATAATTATCTGACACATAAACTACTCTATGAAGAATGTATGTATTATTAATTTCAACAAATAGTATCATTCCAACACATATTTCATTGGGATTTACAGCATCTAAGAACACCTCATCTCGTCCATCTATTAAAAATGGAGTCATACTTATCCCTTTGACATTGATTCGAGCACATTTCCCTTCTGATATTGCTTGTTTTACACAAGAAAAAAGTTTTTCGTTTGATATTTGTTTGGTTTGAATTTCCATTTATTTAACTAAGGTTTGATATGACAAACGGGCAGCAGCCTCATCAGGCAAACACTCCAAACAATATATTGGGACGTTTTTTATGATTATATTTATTGATGAGCACAATGAATTAAATAAATCATGCTCCCATTGAATCTTTGAACAAGAAGGCAACAATGCAGCAAAAGCTTTTGTTCCTGATATTGGTTCTATTTTATTATATGCTGCCTGTTTAAGTCGCATTATACCATTTAAAAGATATTTTTCTTGCAAATAGACAGCTCCTTTCCCACTCCATGGAGATCCGTAAATATATACTTTATTATCCTGAATTCGTATAATCGGATTGTCATCATTTAATAAAGTAGCTCCTTGAATATGCTTAAGCCATAATCCTACATGTGTACTTTTACCTGTTCCACTTTTACCCAAAAAAGCATAGGCTTTATTATCAAGAACAGCAACAGAAGAGTGTATCATTAATGTCGCTGTTTTGATGGTTGAAAAAGAAAATGCGAACATGAGTATATTATTCAAAGCCATATTATCTATGTCATCAGACGACATATTTGTTTTAATCTCTGTAAAATCGGCATTTGACACCATCATACATTTTTTTTGATAATGCATATTATTAAATAATATACAATATCCTTTATCATTTTTTTTCAATCTGTATGATAACACATCGGTGTTGTAACTATGAACTTCTATACCTTGTTCTTCGATAAATGCATCCAGAACTAAGGTAAATACTATATTATCAGATTTTTTTGATTCGAATGGTTTAAGATTTTCCATTCCGGCAGCTAACATAACCGGATTAGCTGTTCTTATAGTAAAGATATGTTCAGCGACTTTATAATATAAATTCATGTCGGCAAAGATATATAAATTACACAAAACAAAAACGCTTCGGATTATAAAATCCGAAGCGTTTTAAACTTGTAATGTACAATAATATATTATTGTACATTAACTTTACTTGATTGTCCGTTAACAACAACAATATAATTACCTTTTAATTGTCCATTTTGTGATGTTACGTTTTTGCCTGTCAAATCAAAAATTTGCATTTCCCCATCAGCAAATATTGTTCCGTTTGCAGAAGATACAGCAGCAGCATTTACATTTTCTACAGCTGTTGCAGGAGCTAAAGACAATTCAGCAGACCAATCTGCTAAAATTGTTACGGTTACATCATAAAGACCAGGAGCTTCTAATGATAAGTTACTCATAGATCCCTTAAGTAATGTATAAGCTTCAGCCGGATCAACGAATGAACCGTCACCACCATAGTTAACAGGAGAATAATTTGCATCAGCTATTTTAAATGCTGCATCTAAATTAACAGAATTAGCTTTATAAACGCCATTACCAACAAAGGTCATAGGCACATCAACTCCCGGTGTTGAATAAACTCTAACCATTATGCTATAATCTTTTATAGGATCAAAATCACCTGAACCGAAATTACCTAGAACAATGATGTTTGCACCATCAAATTGAACAGTGATGTCTTGAGTACTGGTAAGTGTAAATTGAACATTACCACCTGAGTTACTTAGTGGTTTTGAGCTGGCGTCAAGATCAACTGCATCATAACCAAAAGCATTATTCCATGTTCCATCGGTTACTTTAAATTCCCATGTACCTGCAGGAACATCAGTAAAAACAATTTGACCACCAACAATTGCATTAGCAGAAGCACCCGGATCCCAATCAATACCATTACACCATTTTTCTGTACCATCAGCACCACCATTACCTGCAACGTAATATGATGTTGCAGACATTCCGATTGCAGCGATTAACATAGCTGCAGAAAGTAAAAACTTTTTCATGATTCAAAAATTTAATAAGTTAATATAAAGGATAAAAAAAACTATTTCCATGTTGGAATTTCATCATACTGTGTCGAAAAACCTTCGAAACTTGCCTTACGATTACTACGTTTTTCACCAGCTTCGGCAGAATCCATATAATAATATTTGTATTCTACTATGTCAGTATTGCCCAACCATGTAGGTGGTACATGAAATGTCCATGTATTATTACCTGCATCCATCATTTGATTATAGCCCCAATTATTAAATGAACCTGAAACATACATTGCACGAGTACCTCTAGGAACTGTTACATTCAATGTCATATCACCCCAAAACTCAACAATATCGTATACTTTACTACGGCTTCCCAATGGACGATGCCCTAGACGAAATTCTGTTTGATCTATACGTGGTCCCCAAACATATAAATATTCTAAATCTGCAGGAACATTGTTTATTGTTCCTTCAAAATGCGTAGCATCCTTCTTCTTAAGTTTAAATGTAGGTTCTCCATGTTTCCAATACAAATCAGAACCTTCTTTTCCAAATGTTCCGGCAACATAAACCTCTTTTGTGCCTAGTGGTACCGTTACTGAGAATTGAACGGTTCCATTAAATTTAGTCAAATCAGGCTCATTAAGGTGACGGAGCTTAATATATTTATCTGTAGTTTGAAACTTTTCATTCTTCAATATAACAAACATACCTGAAACCCGATTAAGTTCAGCATTAGATAAATTAAAATAAGTCTTAATATCTGAAATAGTGTAACTCAAACTTCCATCAGCATTTTTAATCCATCTGAATGTGGGTTGATTGCTCTTTGACCATGGAGATTTCTCTTTTACCCATTCGCCATTTTCATCCATTTCAAGACATACATAAATAAATACATCTTGCGAACTCATCCATTGTTGTTTTGCCAATGGTACATAAGTTATTGTAATATTATCTGAGATTGTTGGATTTTGTGGAGTTGTTGTTAATTCTCCGGGAACAGCAAATAAACTAATAGGTAATGCAAAGATTCCTAAAATTGCATAAATTATCTTTTTCATTGTGGTAGTTTTTAAGGTTTTTCATTTTTGCAAAGATACATGCTTTTTCGATAGATACAAAAAAAACGCATACTATTTTAATAGCATGCGTTTGAATCTCATTAATTAGAATCTATTTTTCTGTAAAATATGACTCCCAATCTTTTATTTTAATATCAGAAGGTTTTATATCGCAGAATGCATGTATAAATGCACTCGCTAAACGAGCATTAGTCAATAAAGGGATATTGTGATCTATAGCAGCTCTACGTATTTTGTAGCCGTTTGTAAGTTCACGTTTTGTTTGATTCTTAGGAATATTAATAACCAAATCAAATTTCTTTTTAGCCATCATATCCATTATTTGCAATTCTCCCGGTTCATCAGGCCAACCAACTACTGTTGCTTTAATACCATTCTCAGTCAAGAATTTTTGTGTGCCTTCTGTAGCATAAATTTGATAGCCGTTTTCTTGTAAAAGTTTACATGAATCAAGTAAATCAACTTTTGATTTAGCCTCTCCTGAAGATACCATAATATTTTTATTAGGTATTTTAACGCCTACTGAAATTAATGCGCTCAACAATGCTTCGTTAAAGTCATCACCGATACATCCTACCTCACCGGTTGAAGACATATCTACACCCAATATAGGATCTGCTTTGTGTAAACGAGCAAAAGAAAATTGTGATGCTTTAACACCAATGTGTTCGATGTCGAATACAGAAGAATCAGGTTTTGCGTAATCTGCTCCCAACATTATTCTTGTTGCTGTTTCTATAAGGTTGCGTTTCAATACTTTTGATACAAATGGGAACGAACGTGATGCACGTAAATTACATTCAATAACTTTTACATCATTATTTTTTGCTAAATATTGGATATTGAAAGGTCCTGTAATTTGCAATTCTTTTGCAATCATTTTTGAAACTTTCTTGATTCGACGCATTGTTTCAAAATATATTTTTTGTGCAGG
This sequence comes from Bacteroidota bacterium, assembly GCA_022708465.1. Taxonomy (GTDB): domain Bacteria; phylum Bacteroidota; class Bacteroidia; order Bacteroidales; family Paludibacteraceae; genus Enterocola. The sequence goes on from JAKIYQ010000016.1 coordinate 17,903, forward strand.
GAATACTAAGGTTGCATCACCGGAGTGAACTCCGGCAAATTCAACATGTTCTGATATTGCGTATTCAACTATTTCACCTTGTTTTGCAACAGCATCAAACTCAATTTCTTTTGCATTTTGCAAGAATGATGATACTACTACAGGATGATCTTTAGACACTTTAGCAGCCATTGTTAAGAATGAACGAACTTGATCTTTATCATAACATACGTTCATTGCCGCTCCTGATAATACATACGAAGGACGAATCAATACCGGGAATCCCACTTCAGAAATAAATTCATCAATATCTTCAAAACTGCTAAGTTCGCGCCAACGAGGTTGATCTATACCTAGAGTATCCAACATTGCTGAAAATTTATGACGATCTTCTGCTCTGTCAATAGATAATGCAGAGGTTCCTAAAATAGGTACATTCTGACGATATAGTTTCATTGCAAGATTATTTGGAATTTGACCTCCTACAGAAACAATAACTCCCTTAGGGTTTTCTATATCCAAAACATCAAGTACTCTTTCGAATGATAACTCGTCGAAATATAAACGATCACACATATCATAATCGGTAGATACTGTTTCGGGATTGTAATTAATCATTACAGATTGATAGCCTAATTTACGGGCTGTTTGTACTGCATTTACGCTACACCAGTCAAATTCTACGGATGATCCGATACGATATGCTCCTGAACCTAAAACAACTACACTTTCTTTATTTGATTTAACCGGCTTGAAAGATTTTTCAGCGCCGTAGGTCATATACAAATAATTTGTTTTATCAGGATTTTCAGAAGCTACGGTATTTATACGACAAACTTTAGGATTAATTTCTAATGATTTTCTGTGTTTACGCACACGTAACATTTCAGATTCCATATTTCCTTTTGAATTCTCAACATAACGTGCTATTTGGAAATCAGAGAATCCTAAGCGTTTTGCCTCTTTCAATACTTCTGCGGTCAAATCTTCAATTTTTGAAAATTTAGATAAAACTTTAGTGTATTTATATATATTCTCCAATTTTTCTAAGAACCAAACATCTATTTTAGTCAATTTCTCAATTTGAGCTACAGTGTATCCTTTTTCGAATGCATCAGCAATTGCGAATATACGTAAATCTGTAGGATGAGATAATGCTTTTTCTACATCATCAAAAGTCAAATCAGTATTTCCTACAAAACCATGCATTCCTTGACCTATCATACGTAGACCTTTTTGCATGATTTCTTCGAAAGATTTACCTATTGACATAATTTCGCCTACAGACTTCATTGAAGAACCTATTTCACGACTTACTCCAACAAATTTTGTAAGGTCCCAACGTGGTATTTTTGCGATTATATAATCAACAGAAGGAGCTACATAAGCAGAATTAAGAGTACCCATCTCACCTATTTGATCAAGGGTATATCCTAATGCTAATTTAGCAGCTACAAATGCAAGCGGATAACCTGATGCTTTAGATGCTAAAGCTGAAGAACGACTTAAACGTGCATTAATTTCGATGATACGATAATCATTGGTTTCGGCATTGAAAGCATATTGAATGTTACATTCACCTACAATTCCGATATGACGTACAACTTGAGCAGCTATTTCTTCTAAAAGTGAAATTTGTTCTTTAGTTAAAGATATAATAGGTGCAACAACTATGCTTTCTCCTGTATGTATACCTAGTGGATCAACATTCTCCATTGGAACAACAGTAAAGCAATGATCATTTGCATCGCGTATTACCTCAAATTCGATTTCTTTCCAACCTTTAAGACTCTCTTCAACCAAAATCTGTTTTGAGTATGCTAATGAACTTTCGCATAATTGGATAAACTCCGCTTCGTTAGCACATACGCCTGATCCTAAACCTCCAAGAGCATAAGCAGAACGGACCATAACAGGATAGCCTATACGACGTGCAACTGTTAGTGCATCTTCCATGCTTTCGACAGCTTGAGATACCGGAGTTTTCGCATCAATTTGTTTTAAGCTTTTAACAAATAAATCGCGGTCTTCTGTAATCATAATGGCCTCAACAGATGTTCCCAATACATTAACGCCATATTTTTTAAGGATTCCGTTTTGGTACAAAGCCGTACCGCAATTTAATGCTGTCTGACCTCCAAAAGCTAACAATATACCATCAGGACGTTCTTTTTCAATTATTCTTTCAACGAAATATGGATTTACAGGTAAGAAGTAAACTTTATCAGCTACACCTTCAGAGGTTTGAATTGTTGCAATGTTCGGATTAATCAGAACTGTTTCAATTCCTTCTTCTCTCATAGCTTTTAACGCTTGTGAACCGGAATAATCGAACTCACCTGCTTGACCAATTTTCAAGGCTCCTGAGCCAAGCAGCAATACTTTTTTAAAAGATTGTTTCATGATGATATGTTATATAATATTGTATGTTTGTACTTTTTTACAAAAAAAAAGCGCCGCCAAAAAGCAAACGCATCAGATAAAAACAAAACCTAAAAAAATATCAATGGCATGTTTAAATTTGCCATCGTACAGGAGAAAAAACTGCTTGTTCATTTAGTTCGGTTTAAATCGCAGCAAAGGTATATATTTTTAGACAAATGAAAAAATAAAATTTGCTTATTTCCCCCACATTTTTTTCAAAAACTCACTTAGTCTTGATTCTGAAGTATTTGACTGCGGATGCCAGAATTTACGATTTTTCAACTCCTTAGGCATATATTCCTGATTTACAAAATTTTCTTCAAAATCATGTGGATATTTGTACCCTTTACCATATTGCATGTCGCGCATTAAATTTGTAGGAGCATTACGTAATTTTAATGGAACTGATAAATTCGTCGATTTATTAACTTCTTCGATGGCGCTGTCAATGGCTAAATATGCAGAATTACTTTTAGGACTTGATGCCAAGTATATTGCGGTTTCAGACAAAACGATACGCGCTTCAGGAAATCCGATTTTATTAACTGCATCAAAACAAGCGTTTGCTAATAGTAAAGCATTTGGATTAGCTAAACCTATATCTTCGGATGCAGAAATAAGTAGCCTTCGTGCTATAAATTTAGGATCTTCACCTCCTGCTATCATTCGAGCCAACCAATACACTGCTGCATCAGGATCACTTCCACGTATTGATTTAATAAAGGCAGAAATAATATCATAATGCATTTCGCCTTGTTTATCGTAGACTGCCGGATTCTCTTGCAATTTTTCAGTTACCAAATCATTTGTAATAATAATATCTCTATCGCTTTCTGTCCCAACAACTAATTCTAAAGCGTTAAGCAATTTACGTGCGTCACCTCCCGAATATTGCAACAAAGCCTCTGTTTCTTTAAGTTCAACATGACGTTTTTTAAGTTCTGTATCTTTTTTTAATGCGACTTCAGCAAGATGCAATAAAGCTGTTTTATCCAAAGATTTAAGAACATAAACCTGACACCTGGACAATAAGGGGGTAATTACTTCAAATGATGGATTCTCTGTAGTCGCTCCTATCAAAACAACTGTACCTTTTTCTACTGCTGCAAGTAAGGAATCTTGTTGAGATTTACTAAAACGATGTATTTCGTCAATAAATAGAATTGGGGGAGGAGACTGAAAGAAACGAGTTTTATCTGCCCTCTCAATAACTTCACGAACATCTTTTACAGATGAATTAACTGCACTAAGACTATAAAATCCACGCTCCGATTTTTCAGCCATTATTCTTGCCAATGTAGTTTTTCCTACACCCGGAGGACCCCACAATATAAAAGAACTGATATTGCCTGATTCTATCATCTTACGCAACACAGCGCCCTTCCCGACCAAGTGTTCTTGCCCGATATATTCTTCAAAATCTAATGGTCTAAGACGTTCTGCTAATGGTTGCATTTGCATTATAATAATGAGCAAAAGTACTAATTTTTATCATACAAAAAGTCAACATTAATAAAATTACTAAAGTCAAATTGTTTTACGAGTAATTTCATTATCTTTGCATCGCAAAAATATATTAATCATGAGAAAAATTGTATTAATAGCCACATTGATTGCTGCTTTGTGTAGTTTAGAAGGTTGTAAAGCACCTTGTAATTGCGGATATGCACAAAACGACGTACCGGCATCAATTGAAGTAAATTCGTAACATTAACAAAGTCAGATTCACAATATCTGACAATTTGTTATACTTTTTGCTAATTTAGTAATAAAAAAGTTTTGCCATAGCGCAGAAAAAACGTACTTTTGCACAAAATTTTAACAACTTAAATTTTATAACAATGATTAAAGTAGGTATTAATGGTTTCGGACGTATCGGACGTTTTGTTTTCCGTGCAGCCCAAACAAGAAATGACATTGAAATCGTAGGTATTAATGATCTTTGCCCGGTTGATTACATGGCTTATATGCTAAAGTATGATACTATGCACGGACAATTTGACGGAACAATAGAAGCTAATGTTGAAAAAAGTCAACTTATTGTAAACGGCAAAGCAATTCGTATTACTGCTGAAAGAAATCCTGCTGATTTGAAATGGGATGCAGTTGGTGCAGAATATGTTGTTGAATCTACAGGTTTATTTTTGACAAAAGAAAAATCACAAGGACACATTGATGCAGGTGCAAAATATGTAGTTATGTCAGCTCCTTCTTCAGATGATACTCCAATGTTTGTATGCGGTGTTAACTTGGATGCTTACAAAAAAGGAACACAATTCGTTTCTAATGCATCTTGCACAACAAACTGTTTAGCTCCTATCGCTAAAGTATTGAATGATAAATTTGGTATCACAGATGGTTTGATGACAACAGTTCACTCAACAACTGCTACTCAAAAAACAGTTGATGGTCCTTCAATGAAAGACTGGCGTGGTGGTCGTGCTGCATCAGGCAACATTATCCCTTCATCAACAGGTGCTGCTAAAGCTGTAGGTAAAGTTATCCCTTCATTGAACGGCAAATTAACAGGTATGTCAATGCGTGTTCCTACCTTAGACGTATCAGTAGTTGACTTAACAGTTAACTTGGCTAAACCAGCTAAATATAGCGAAATATGCGCTGCTATGAAAGCTGCTTCAGAAGGCGAATTAAAGGGTATTCTTGGTTATACGGAAGATGCAGTTGTATCATCTGATTTCTTAGGATGCAAATTAACATCAATCTTTGATGCAAAAGCAGGTATCGCTTTGACAGATACATTCGTTAAAGTTATTTCATGGTATGACAATGAAATCGGTTACTCTAACAAAGTTCTTGAATTAATTGCTCACATGGCAAAAGTTAACGGATAATCTATATCCTATTATAAAAAATGCGGTGTTCTTTTCAACATCGCATTTTTTATATATATTTGTACCCGTTTTTCTGCCCTATGGTGTAATGGTAGCACATCAGATTCTGGTTCTGCTTGTCTGGGTTCGAGTCCTAGTGGGGCAACAAAAAATGCTGTATTAAATGAATACAGCATTTTTTATATAAAAGATCTAGTCGTAATTATAATTCTTCGATAGATTTGGCAGTAACTTCTTTATTGATTTTTATAACCAAACCTTGAAGTACTTTGCCGGGTCCTACTTCAACAAACTCTGTTGCACCATCTGCTATTATATTTTGTACTGACTGAGTCCATTTAACAGGAGCAGTAAGTTGTTTTACCAAATTTGATTTAATCTTAACCGGGTCAATTTCTGCAATTGTACTTACATTTTGGTATATAGGGCAAATAGGTTTAGAAAATGATGCAACTTCAATAGCTGCTGCTAATTCAACTTTAGCAGGTTCCATAAGTGGTGAATGAAATGCACCACCAACAGATAATTTAAGTGCGCGTTTTGCACCGGCTTCTAATAGTTTCACACAAGCAGCATCAATTGCTTCAACAGATCCAGAAATAACTAACTGTCCAGGACAATTGTAATTTGCAGGAACAACAATGCCATTAATTTCTGCACATATATTCTCAACTGTAGCATCAGGCAATCCAATAATTGCAGCCATTGTGGATGGATTCAACTCACAAGCTTTTTGCATTGCTTTTGCACGTTTTGAAACTAGTAACAAACCATCTTCAAAACTCAAAGCTCCTGCAGCAACTAAAGCAGAAAACTCGCCTAATGAATGACCTGCAACCATTGATGGCTGAAATTTTTCATTCATAGTTTTTGCTAATATTACTGAATGAAGGAAAACAGCAGGTTGCGTAACCTTGGTTTGACGTAAATCTTCATCTGTTCCATTAAACATCAAATCTGTAATTCTAAACCCAAGCACATCATTTGCCTTTTCAAACAAATCTTTTGCAACCTTAGATGACTCGTACATATTTTTGCCCATTCCTACGAATTGAGCACCCTGTCCGGGAAAAACATAAGCTTTCATATTTTAAAAATTTAATTCAACGCCGCAAAAGTATTACTTTTATCCATAAGTAGAAAATAGTCTATACCTCCATTCACAAATACACCCCTTACATATAATTTTTGATACCAATACAAACAAAAAGTGTGACAAAAGCATAACTCTTGCCACACTCTCAGTGTTATTATTTCATCAATTTGATGTTCTAAATTTACCGCTATATATCACTTTCTTTTTTGCGTATACAAAGTAATATAATACTATTTGTCCGCTAGGTCCTTGATAAACATATCCTTCTGCTTCAGGACTACATATATCTTCGATATTAGGATCAACCAGTGGTAAAGTGTAATTAGCTATCATTCTACCTGACATATCTGATAGATAGATATCAACATTACTACATTTTGTAGTAAACCTCCATCCTCCATCATCAGTGCTTGTGATACATACTTCATCGCCTGTTGGAGTTACAGATGGATCGAAATCATCAGGCACAAAGTGAATTGTATAAATACCTATTGAAGTTCCGTC
>JAKIYQ010000017.1:0-24559 GCA_022708465.1 Bacteroidota bacterium
AATGCCCTGCTCATTCAGTAGATGATTATCCTGCATATGTTTTGGGTGCAATAATTTTACCAAAAAACGATACCATAGCAATTAAACAAGCCATTTATGATCATGGTTCTGTTACTGCAGCAATATATTTTGCCAATCCATATTACAATGGCGATGATTATTCGTACTGCTACACAGGAACAGAAAAACCTAACCATGGAATAAGCATAGTAGGTTGGGATGATACCGAGCGAAAATTTATAGTCAAAAACACCTACGGAACCAATAGTTACGACGAAGGATATTTTTATGTATCTTATGATGATGTTAACATTATATCAGAATGCTTTGCTTTTGAAAAACGTGTTGAAAAATCGGCTATAGATACAGTTTATGGCTATGACAAAACAGGTATGATAAGCAAATATACTTATGCGTACAAAACAGTATCTACAATTACCAGATTCGAAGCACCCGAAAAACAAATATTAAATTCTGTGGGATTCTACATTCCTAACCCGAATATGAAAATAGTGATTGGGGTATTATCTGCTGAAGAAATTATTTATCAATCTGACAGCTTACCATACACATACCCCGGATTTTATACTTTTGATTTGCCTGAAAATACTTTTGTTGAAAATGATTTCTACGTAGCCATTGATTACCCTTATTCAATTCCTGTAGAAAATGCAGTTGAGAATTACAACGATCCTGTGATTAAGCCAATAGGCTACCAATATATTCAATTCAATAACGTAAGTGCTTGGTATGATGTTGGTGTAGGAAGTCAAACTCCTAGCTTAAGTAACATTAATTTTTGCACGAAGGCATACACAAGAAAATTTACAGTTGAAACGCCAAAAGAAGCTGCTACAGAAGACTTATACGTAGTTTTAGAAGGACGTATAAACCCAAACATTTGGAAAGACGCAAATAATATTGAGATATATTCCAATGCAGGAAAACTTGTTGAAATAATTAAAAAAGATACTGAATATACCTATTCCGGATTCTGTGTTTTGGTAGTACATTATAACGATGGCACTACTAAATCGGTTAAGGCTATATTAAAGTAGTATATTAACAACATTATATTAAAAAACACTTATAATGCTATTTATTAATCTAAAAAGCCGTATTTTTGCAGTTCTAATTTGTAATAAGCATGAATTTATTTGAACACGTAGGACGATATGCACAATTGATGAGTGGCGTATTTTCAAGACCTCAACGATGGACTTTGTTGGGAAGGCAGTATGTGCGAGAGGTTGAAAAACAAGGCTTACAATCACTTGGCATCACTATTATTATTTCGATTTTTATTGGTTCTGCAATAACCATGCAAATGGTGCTAAACACAGAGAATCCTCTTCTGCCAAAGTATGTGACGGGTTTAACCACCAGGGAAACATTATTGCTAGAATTTTCATCTACAATTTTGTGTTTGATTTTAGCGGGAAAGGTAGGATCTAATATTGCATCAGAAATAGGTACAATGAGAATTACTGAACAAATTGATGCTCTTAAAATCATGGGGGTTAATGCACCTAATTATTTGATATTACCAAAGATATTGGGATTTGTTACTATTATTCCCGTATTGGTAATTTTCAGTATGTTCTTCGGAATATTAGGAGGTTATTTTATTGCATACACAGGCATATTATCACCCGCACAATATGTAATGGGAATTCAATATGCATTTATTCCATACTACGTTACATATTCTGTAATAAAATCACTGTTTTTTGCATTCATAATATCTTCAGTGTCAGCATACTATGGTTATTATGCATATGGAGGAGCTCTTGAAGTAGGTAAAGCAAGTACAAATGCCGTGGTTAATAGCAGTATTATAGTTTTACTATTTAATGTAATTCTAACAAATCTTTTACTTGTATGATAGAAGTTAGGCACATTTCAAAATCGTTTAACGGAGTAAAAGTTTTACACGATATATCAGCCACTTTTGATGCGGGGAAGACCAACCTTATAATAGGTCAGAGTGGTTCAGGGAAAACAGTGCTAATGAAAAGCATAATTGGTATACATAGGGTTGATGAAGGTGATATTTTATATGGTAATAGTAATTTCACTTCTATGAATTCGAAAGAAGTAACTAACTTACGTAAAGAAATTGGTATGTTATTTCAAGGTTCTGCCCTTTTTGACTCTATGACTGTTGAAGAAAACGTTAGATTCCCATTGGAAATGTTTTCTAACAAGCCGAAAGGTGAATGGAAAGAAAGAGTCGATTTTTGCTTAAATAGAGTAGGATTAAGCCACGCTGCAAAATTGTACCCTGCAGAAATTAGTGGTGGTATGCAAAAAAGAGCTGCAATTGCAAGAGCTATTGTATTACAACCAACTTATTTATTTTGCGATGAACCAAACTCAGGATTGGATCCAAAGACTTCACAAACTATAGATCAATTGATTCGCGAGATTACGTACGAATCAAATATGACTACTATCATTAATACTCATGATATGAATTCTGTTATGGAAATTGGAGACAAAGTTCTATTTATACACGAAGGACGTAAATCATGGGAAGGCCAAAAAGAAACTATCTTCGACTCAAATAATGAAGACTTAAATGCATTGGTTTTTGCTTCATCGTTATTCCAAAAGGTAAAGAAATACCACAATATGGCATGAGAATTTTATCATACAACGTAAATGGTATAAGGGCTGCATTAAATAAGGGTTTGTTTGATTGGTTTAAAACAACAGACCCAGATGTATTATGCATACAAGAAAGCAAGGCACAACCGGACCAGATTGATGTTAATCTTTTTGAATCAATAGGATATCATGGGTATTTTATGTCGGCAGAAAAGAAAGGCTATAGCGGCGTAGGAATTATTTGCAAACAGACTCCTGACAGAGTAGTATATGGTATGGGAATGCAACGTTACGATAGTGAGGGACGCGTGTTAAGAGCTGACTTCGGAGATTTTACTATTATATGTGTATATGTACCATCAGGTACAACAGGCGGCATAAGACAAGACTTCAAAATGGAATTTCTTGCAGATTTTGAACGCTTTGTTACCAATTTACGAAAAAGCAGACCTAATTTATTAATATGTGGTGATTATAATATAGCTCACACTCCTATTGATATTAATCATCCTGAAAGACAAATAGGCGTATCCGGATTTTTACCTGAAGAAAGAGATTGGTTTACTAATTTTCTTGCTACAGGTATGATTGACTCTTTTAGAGAGAAAGACAAACGAGCTGAGCAATATAGCTGGTGGAGTTATAGAGCCGGAGCACGCGTACGTAATGCAGGCTGGAGAATCGATTATCATTTGGTGTCAGAACCGCTTCGCGACAAAATAAAGACTGTTGGCATTTTATCTGATGCTATGCACTCAGACCATTGTCCTATTCTTATTGAATTGTCAATATAAACTTTCACCGGATAATTTATTTCGGAACTTCAAATCAGTTTTTAGTGATACTGATTTAAATTAATTCTTATTTTTGTACGATTAAAGATTTATACAAATGGCACTACTTTTTTTTAGTCAACGTAAACCTAAGAAATTCAAAATTAAACCACGCTATTATGATGAGCATAAGGACAGACTTGCTCAATCTGAGGCACGTGTAAGAAAAGAATTAGGTATAGAAGAGAATAAAAAAAACACTAATAGTTATGATAATATTCATAATGCTTTATTCAATAGCCTTGACCGAAATAGACAAGAAAAAAACTCAAAAATGCGATTAGGTATTATTCTTGGCATATTTGTCATTGTAATTTATTTGTTTTTTCACTATGCAGGATAGCAATAATATAATTCATGTACTACAAGATAGTGTAGCTAATAAAATTGCCGCCGGAGAAGTTGTGCAACGCCCCGCATCTGTTGTAAAAGAATTAGTTGAAAATTCTATTGATGCCGGTTCTGACAAAATTATTATTAGACTTAAAGATGCCGGCAGAACTCTAATACAGGTTATCGATAATGGAAAAGGTATGTCGCCAACAGATGCTGTAACTGCATTTGATAGACATGCAACATCGAAGATACAAACAGCAGAAGATTTATTTAGTTTGCACACCATGGGTTTTAGAGGAGAGGCTTTATCTTCTATTGCAGCAGTTTCGCACATTGAAATGGATACTAGGCGTAAAGAAGATGATTTAGGTTGCCGCGTATTATTTACAGGAGGTGCTATAGATGGACAAGAATTTGTAAATTGCTCTTTCGGTACCAACATAATGGTACGCGATTTGTTTTTCAATATACCTGCAAGGAGAAAATTTTTAAAATCTAATGAGACTGAATTTAGAAATATATTGAATTGTTTTCAACAGATAGCATTAGTTTACCCCAATATAGCATTTGAATTATATAATAATGACGTTGTTGTATTTGAACTTCCAATAGAGAATAGACGTCAGCGCATAGTATCATTGTTCGGAAAAAAGATAAATCAGCAATTGTTGTGCATAAATGTAGAAACATTGCTAGTTAATATATCAGGATTTGTCGGATTGCCCGAATTTTCTCAAAAACGCAATGCTAATCAGTACTTTTTTGTAAATGGCAGGTATATACAACATCCTTATTTTAATAAGGCTGTAAGTATTGCTTACGAAAAAATCTTACCCCACGACCAGAAAGCATCATATTTTATTTATTTTGATGTTGATCCATCAAAAATCGATGTTAATATACACCCTACTAAAACAGAGGTCAAATTTGAAGACGAATCATCAATTTTTCCAATCATAACTGCAGTTATTAAAGAAGCCCTTGGTAAAGCGAACGTGATTCCATCTATCAATTTTGACCAAGACGATGCACCATCTATACCAATATTAAATTCAGATATTGAACATGTTGCTCCTCCAAAAATATCATACAACCCACAATATAATCCTTTTGCAAATACAAATAGCGAAAGTTCGTACTCTTCAAAAAAAAATATTGATAGTTGGGACAAATTGTATGAAATTAACCATCTTGACCACAAGATTGAAACTAAAATAGAAACAAGCGATGATGATGATAGGCAATATAGTCTTGATTACAAAGAAAACGCAAATACTAAGTTTTCAGGTTTTCAATTGTTTGGTAAATATTTAATTCAATCAGATGTTAATGGAATAAAGATTACCAATCATCAACGTGCGCATATACGTATTTTATACGAAAATTTTGTTAGTGCTATGACTAAAAATCATAGCGCATCACAGAAATTATTATTCCCTGAAATTTTAGAGTTGTCAACGATAGAAAATAGTATGTTTTCTGAAATACGTGAAGACTTATGCTCTATAGGATTTATAATTGAAGACTTTGGGAAAAACGCATACCAGATAATCGGTGTTCCTTCTCAAATGGAAGATTGCAATCCAATTCAATTAATACACGATACAATAACAGCAGCTAACGAAAGCCCAAACGCCTTGGCTGAAGATTTACATAAAACTATTGCATTAGATATGGCAAAACACATATCAACAAGAAAGGGAAATACTATTTCTACAGAAGATGCATCATATATTATGAATTCTTTAAAACAATGCTCAGACCAAGTCTATACTCCTGATGGAAAACGTATTTCATATGTATTGACTGAGCAGGAAATCAATAAGCATCTACAATAAAGTAATATAAAATATTACAATCTAGCTGGTTTATTTTCATATCAATATACAAATTGTAAGCAAATACACATTATTTGTTTACAATTTGTAGTTTATTATGCACAATTTACTACATAATGTTATATTTGGTATTTTACATATCAAATAGATGTATATTTTGAACTAGCAAAATATCAAAATGTCTAATTTTGCATTAAATAAATAACAAAATTTAGGCAAAAGCCATGCATTAATAAACTTTTGCATATTTTTTTTGAAAAAATAAATAAGATGGATACGAAGGGACATGATCTATACAGACCCGAATTTGAGCATGACGCCTGCGGTGTAGGGTTGATCGCTCACGTACATGGTGCTAAAACGCATGACATAGTAGAAAAAGGTCTTCAGATATTGGAAAATATGTTGCATCGCGGAGCTGAAAGTGCTGACAATAAGACCGGAGATGGTGCTGGTATTCTAACACAAATCCCACATGAATTCATTTTACTACAAGGTATACCTGTACCTGAAAAAGGAACATATGGTACCGGATTAGTATTTTTTCCTAAAGAAAAGGACGAGACGGCTGTTTGTATTAACATTATAAATACTATTGTAGAAAATGAAGGATTAAAAATGTTGGCTGTACGCGATGTCCCTACAAATAGTGATATTTTGGGCGAAATATCGCGCTCGAATGAGCCTAATATTAAACAAATATTTATCACAGGGGAAGCAGATCAGGATAAGCTTGAACTAAAACTTTATGTTATTCGCAAAAAAATAGAGAAAGTCGCACTAAAGTCTAATTTAAGTCAAAAACGCAATTTTTACATCGTTAGTTTATCATCGAAACGTATAGTTTACAAAGGGATGTTAACTTCATTACAACTTCGTGAATACTTCCCTGACTTAACAAGTCCATATTATACATCAGGTTTGGCTTTAGTACATTCTAGATTTAGTACTAACACATTCCCCACATGGGATTTAGCTCAACCATTTCGCTTACTTGGCCATAATGGAGAAATTAACACTATAAAAGGTAATCGATTCTGGATGGAGGCACGCGAAAGTATTATGCAATGCGATAAGTTAGGTAACATGGATGATATGTATCCTATAGTTCAACCATATATGAGCGATAGCGCATCATTAGATAATGTTTTGGAGTTCCTTTTAATGACGGGTAAAAGCATACCCCATGCCTTGTCTATGCTTGTTCCTGAAAGTTGGAATGACAAAAATCCAATCAGTAATTGTTTAAAATCATTCTATGAATATCATTCTATTATAATGGAACCATGGGATGGACCGGCAGCTATATTGTTTAGTGACGGAAGATACGCCGGAGGCATGCTTGATCGTAACGGATTGCGTCCTGCAAGGTATACTATCACAAAAAAAGACACTATAATTATTGCATCAGAAGCAGGTGTTTTAGAAATTGATCCTGATGACATAAAAGAAAAAGGGCGTCTTAAACCTGGTAAGATTTTACTAATTGATACTGAAAAGGGCGAAATTTATTCAGATGCTCTACTAAAAGATGAATTAGCAAAAGCATATCCATATAGTGAATGGTTATCTAAGAATAGAATTGAACTTGATAAAATATCAACGGGTAGAACAGCTAAATATGAAGTTGAAAATTATTATCGCTTACTTCGCGCTTTCGGATATTACAAAGAAGATTTTGAAAAACTTATTATTCCAATGGTACAGGATGGTAAGGAGCCAACATCATCAATGGGTAATGATACACCACTTGCAGTATTATCAAACAAACCTCAACGCTTGTTCTCGTACTTTCGTCAATTATTCGCGCAAGTAACCAACCCTCCTATCGATCCTATTCGAGAAGAATTAGTAATGTCATTAAGATTGTATATTGGTGCTCAGGAAGGCAACCTATTAGTGCCTTCACCAAAACTCTGTAAAATGGTAAAATTAGAGAGCCCTATATTGAGCAATAGACAGTTTGACATATTACAGAATTTAATATACAAAGGATTTAAGACGCTGACATTACCAATGTTGTTTGAACCGGAGAAAGGTGTTAATGCATTGGAATCAGCTTTAGACGAATTATGTCAAAAATCAGAACAAGCCGTAATTGATGAATACAATTATATAATATTAAGTGATAGAGGCGTTGACAAAAAACATGTAGCTATTCCTTCTTTATTGGCTGTTTCTGCTGTGCATCATTACTTAATTGAAAAACGTAAGCGTATGCAGATTGCTATAGTGGTAGAATCTGCAGAGCCTCGCGAAATAATGCACTTCGCCTTATTATTTGGATATGGAGCTACTGCGGTAAATCCTTACATGGTATTTGCATCAATAGACAAGTTAGTAAAAGATAATGAGTTACAATTAGATTTACATACTGCAGAAAAAAATTATATCAAAGCTGTAAACAAAGGCTTACTCAAAGTTATGTCTAAAATGGGAATCTCAACAATAAGGAGTTACCGTGGAGCACAAATCTTTGAAGCTTTAGGTATAAGTCAGTCTGTTATTGAAAAATATTTTAGAGGTACTATCTCTGAAATAGGAGGAATCGACATTCATGATATACAAGATGAAGCTATAAATGCTCATCAACTTGGATTTGGAGATAATTTCAATGAAAGTAAATTGATGGATAATCTCGGCTTATATGCCTATCGTAAGACAGGTGAGTTTCATGCTTGGAACCCTGAAACAATTTCAATGTTACAAATTGCAACACGCCTTGGTAGTTTCAAAAAGTTTAAAGAATATACAGATTCTATAGATTTTAAACAAGAACCTATTTTCTTACGTAACATGATTCAATATAAATCAGACCGTAAGCCTATTGATATCTCTAATGTTGAACCGGCATCAGAAATAACAAAACGTTTTGTGACAGGTGCCATGTCATTCGGTTCTATAAGTAAGGAAGCTCACGAAGCTATTGCAATTGCTATGAATACTATTGGAGGTAAAAGCAATACAGGTGAAGGTGGTGAAGACCCGGCTCGTTTCAAGATAAGTAAAGACGGATTGAATCGTAGAAGTGCGATTAAGCAGATCGCATCAGGACGTTTTGGAGTTACAGCAGAATATCTGGTTAATGCAGATGAATTACAAATTAAGATTGCACAAGGAGCAAAACCTGGAGAAGGTGGACAATTACCAGGCTTTAAAGTTGATAAAATTATTGCACAAACAAGACATTCTATTCCGGGAATTTCACTTATTTCACCTCCACCTCATCACGATATATATTCTATTGAGGATTTGGCACAATTAATTTTTGATCTAAAAAACATAAATCCTAGTGCTCGCATTAGCGTAAAATTAGTATCTGAGGCAGGTGTTGGAACTATCGCAGCAGGTGTTGCTAAGGCCAAAGCGGATATGATACTAATATCAGGTGGTGAGGGTGGTACAGGAGCTAGTCCGGCTAGTTCTATTAAATATGCCGGTTTACCAATAGAACTAGGTCTTGCAGAGGCTCAAAAAACTTTGGTAATGAACAACTTACGCGGACAGGTGCGCATACAGGCTGATGGACAATTAAAGACCGGTAAGGATATTATTACAGCGGCCCTATTGGGTGCTGAAGAGTTTGGATTTGCAAGTTCTGCACTTATTGTATTAGGTTGTGTTATGATGCGTAAATGCCACTTAAATACTTGTCCGATGGGAATTGCAACACAAAGCGAGGAACTTCGTAAACGATTTATCGGCAGATATGAATATCTTGTAAACTATTTCAATTTCCTAGCAGAAGAAGTTAGAGAGCATTTAGCTGCCATGGGTTATACTAAACTTGAAGATATTGTAGGACATAGCGAACTATTAGAATTTGTACCTACTCAAGTTAATGAAAAAGCTAAAAAGATAAATCTGAAAAAACTTATTAGATTACCAAAAGAAGCCGAAAAGAATGATTTTCACATGGTTAAAGAACAAAATCATAAAATTGAAAACGTTCTTGATATAAGATTAATTGCCGAAGCAAAATCTGCAATTGAATCACATTTAAGTGTAGATAAAACATTTAAGGTTCGTAATACAGATAGAACAGTTGGTGCAATGCTTTCGGGCGAAATTGCGAGGCGTTATGGAGATGCAGGTTTAGCTAAAAATACTATCCGCTATACTTTTGAAGGTTCGGCAGGACAAAGTTTTGGCTCATTCTTAACACACGGAATAAGTTTTAGATTAGAAGGAGAATCTAATGATTATTTAGGAAAAGGTTTGTCAGGTGGTATTATCTCGTTAGTCCCGGCAAAAAATAGCAATTTTGAGCCCGAGAAAAATATAATTGCAGGTAATACATCTTTATACGGTGCTACAGCAGGTGAAGTATACATAAACGGATGTGTTGGCGAACGTTTCTGTGTTAGAAATTCAGGAGCTATTGCTGTAGTTGAAGGTGTCGGTGACCATTGCTGTGAGTATATGACAGGCGGACGTACTGTGGTACTTGGCCCTACAGGACGAAATTTCGCAGCAGGTATGAGTGGAGGTATTGCATACGTTCTTGACATAGAAGGTAATTTCGATTACTTCTGTAATATGGAAATGGTAGAATTATCATTAATTGAGGACAATTCGGACAAAATAGAGTTACAATCTTTGATTAAGAATCATTATAAATTAACAAACAGCCCATTAGCCAAACGTATCCTTGACAATTGGGATGAGTATTTACGACACTTTATAAAGATAACTCCTATCGAATATAAAAAAGTACTTCATGATGAAAAAATTGAAGCTATAAAAAAGAAAATAGCTCAAGTGGAATATGATTATTAATAGACAAAAAAATCATCTATAATGGGAAATCCAAAAGCATTTTTAAGTATAGATCGTAAAGAGGCAGGATATCGTCCTATTAACGAACGTAAGTATGACTTCGGTGAAGTTGAGCAGACTTTAAATTCTGAAGACAGAAAGTTACAAGCGTCACGCTGTATGGATTGTGGCGTACCATTTTGTCATTGGGCATGCCCACTAGGCAATATAAACCCTGAATGGCAAAATTTATTATATAAAGGTTTGATAAGAGAGGCTGCAGAATTACTGCAAAGCACTAATAACTTCCCTGAATTTACAGGACGTATTTGCCCCGCTTTATGCGAGAATGCCTGTGTTTTAAATCATAGTATAAATCTAGCTGTTACATGCCGTGAGAATGAAGCGGCAGTAATTGAACATGCTTTTAATGAAGGTTATATTATACCTATGCCACCTAAGAAACGTACAGGAAAGAATATTGCAGTTATTGGTGGAGGACCTTCTGGGATGGCAGCTGCTGATCAACTTAATAAATCAGGACATACTGTTGTGTTATTTGAAAAGAATGAAGCTGTCGGCGGATTGCTTCGATTTGGTATTCCTGATTTTAAGCTAAACAAAAAAGTAATTGACAGACGTTTAAATATACTTAAGGCAGAAGGTATAACATTTAAGACAGGAGTTAAAGTCGGTATTGATTATCCTACTGAGAAAATATTTTCCAATTTTGATGCTATATGTTTATGTTTGGGTGCCGAACAAGCTCGAGATTTGCCTATAGAAGGAAGAGATTTAGAGGGAGTGCATTTTGCATTAGAATTATTACAGCAACAAAATAGAATAATTTCGGGCAAACACATTGATTCTAATAATTTCTTAACTGCACATGGCAAGCGTGTATTGGTTATAGGTGGTGGTGATACGGGTTCGGATTGTGTAGGCACTTCAATACGTCAAGGAGCTAAAAGTGTTACACAAATCGAAATTATGCCGATGCCTCCCGAAAGAGAAAATTCTGCGACTCCATGGCCTAACTGGCCTAATATATTAAGGACATCAAGTTCACAACAAGAAGGATGCGAACGTCGATGGTGCCTTACTACAAATAAGTTTATTGGGAAAAATGGTAAATTAACTGCAGTAGAAGTAGAAGAAGTCGAATGGTTACCTAGCCCTGATGGAGGACGTGCTATAATGAATAAAACAGGTAAAATAGAAACATTAGAAGTTGAATTGGTATTGCTTTCAATGGGATTTACACAACCAAAACATGAAGGCTTACTTAATGAAATGGGGCTTAAATATGATGAACGCGGTAATGTCGCCACAAATGCGAACCAACAAACCTCTATACCAAAAGTGTTTGCAGCAGGAGACGTAAATACAGGATCAAGTTTGGTAGTACGTGCTATTGCAGCAGGACGAAAAGCTGCAGCCGAAATAGATAAATTCTTGATAAAATAAGTACTATTCAGGTACTTGAATCTTATAACCATTAATTAATTACTACTATGTGCGGAATTGTATGTGCATTTGAAATAAAACAGCCTGTACCCGAATTAAGGACACAGGTATTAAAAATGTCGAAAAAGATAAGACACAGAGGACCTGATTGGTCAGGAATATACTCAAATGAAAACGCAATATTGGCTCATGAGCGTTTATCAATTGTTGACCCCATATCAGGCAAACAGCCTTTATATAGTAAAGACGGCAAACTAGTACTTGCTGTTAATGGAGAGATATACAATCATCAGGATATTCGAAAACAATTTGCTGGACAATACGAATTTCTCACAAAATCGGACTGTGAAGTTATATTAGCCTTATATAGTAAAAAGGGGCCTAATTTCATGGAAGATCTAAGTGGTATTTTTGCTTTTGCATTGTACGATGTTGAAAAAAACGTCTATATGATTGGGCGTGATCATATTGGCATTATCCCACTATATCAAGGATGGGATAAAGATGGAGTGTATTATGTAGCTTCGGAGTTAAAAGCGTTAGAAGGTCAATGTTGCAAGATAGAAGAATTTTTGCCCGGACAATATTTATATAGTCCTGATAAGAAACCTAAGATATGGTATAAACGTGAGTGGACTAATTACGAATCCGTTAAGAACAATAATTCTTCAATAGACATGCTAAAATCCGCATTAGAAGATGCGGTATCGCGTCAATTAATGACTGACGTTCCTTATGGAGTGTTACTTTCGGGCGGATTGGATTCTTCTATAATTTCGGCTATCGCAAAGAAATATGCTGCAAAACGAATTGAGTCGGGTAATGTATCAGATGCATGGTGGCCACAACTACACTCTTTTGCTGTTGGACTTGTAGGTTCTCCTGACTTAGCTGCAGCGCGAAAAGTTGCGGAACATATAGGCACAATACACCACGAAGTCAATTTT
The DNA here is from genome assembly GCA_022708465.1 of Bacteroidota bacterium. Classification (GTDB taxonomy): domain Bacteria; phylum Bacteroidota; class Bacteroidia; order Bacteroidales; family Paludibacteraceae; genus Enterocola. Next base: position 12,790 of record JAKIYQ010000017.1, read on the forward strand.
ACCGTGCAAGAAGGACTAGATACTATATCCGACGTAATATATCATATAGAGACTTATGATGTAACTACAGTAAGAGCTTCTACCCCAATGTATTTATTAGCACGTGTTATAAAATCTATGGGAGTTAAGATGGTACTATCCGGCGAAGGTGCAGATGAAATTTTTGGCGGATACCTTTATTTTCATAAAGCTCCCAATGCCGAAGAATTTCACAAAGAAACCGTTCTTAAAATAGGTATGTTGCATATGTATGACTGCTTACGTGCAAATAAATCATTAGCGGCGTGGGGTGTTGAAGGACGTGTTCCTTTTTTGGATAAAGAATTTTTAGATTTTGCAATGAATTTGAATCCTAAAGACAAAATGGCTACAGATGGTAAAATGGAAAAATGGATTTTACGTAAAGCATTTGAAGATTACTTGCCTGAAAGTATTACGTGGCGTCAAAAAGAGCAATTCTCAGATGGTGTCGGTTATAGTTGGATCGATACCTTGCGCGAAATGACATCAAAACTAGTATCAGACGAACAAATGGCGAATGCTGCAGAAAAATTCCCGATTAATCCACCTATGACTAAAGAGGAATACTACTATAGAACAATCTTTGCTGAATTATTCCCATCAGAATCGGCTGCAAAATGCGTTCCATCATTACCATCAGTAGCTTGCAGTACACCTACTGCAATTGAATGGGATGCAGCATTTAAACAAATGATTGATCCATCCGGACGCGCAGTTAAGAGTGTTCACCAGAACAAATACGAGTAAGTAATTTGGTATATTTTTCTTGAAGATAGGCTGCGCCTCGGCAAACGAAAATAAATTTTCATTTGCACTCGGCTTGCACTATCTTTAATCTGGTTTTCATGAAGATAGGCTGCGCCTCGGCAAACGAAAATAAATTTTCATTTGCTCTCGGCTTGCACTATCTTTGTACCCTATGAAACGAACAGGTTTTATATTACTATATCTGCTAATAACATTAATCTCGGTTGATGCGAAATTACCTGTAAAATTTTTGTACGACCTAGACTTCCTATTTTACTTCGACAACAGAGAATACGACGGATACCCTTATCAACGAAGTCAAACATTATTTGGAGCTAGGCTATCACCCGAAATCGGAGTTGGCATATCCGATAGCATAGTTGGTGACCATAAACTTATGGCTGGAGCAAGTTACATACAACCAATTGGAGCCGATTACAGAGATGCTAAAATTTTACCAACACTTTATTATCAATATAAAAAATCAGGCTTTTCAGTGCATCTCGGATTACTCCCATTCTATAAAAGGATCGAGACTTTGCCTGATTACCTTATGTACGACTCTATAGCATATTACCATCCAAATATACAAGGCGCACTCTTTCAGTATGAATCAAAGCAAGGATTTGTCGAATTAATGTGCGATTGGCGAGGAATGTGGAGCTCAACAACACGCGAGGCTTTTAGAATTGTACTTAATGGAAGATACGAATACAAAGTACTTTTTGTAGGTGGATTTGCACAGATGAATCACTTAGCAAATTATGCACCTCCGGCTCCTCACATAGGTGTTTGCGATGATATTTTAATTAACCCGTATATAGGAGTAAACTTAGGAAACGTAACCCCTCTCGATTCATTTTCGATAAGAGCCGGATACTTACTTGGCATTCAAAGAGATAGAGAAGCCGGATTAAATTACATACCACAAGGAGGAAATTTAGAGATATTTTTAAGATGGCGCATGCTTGGGTTAAAGAATACTACATATTATGGAGAATCACAAAACCCTTTGTACCCAACACAAAAATCACTTCTGAACCAGAGTGACCCATTTTATGTTGCGCGATTTTATAATCGTACAGAAGTATTTGTATACATCTTCAATAATAGTTTCGTAAATTGCTATTTGTCAGCCAATTTTCATGTAGCTGACGGTACCTTCAGCACACAACAGCAAGTAATTGCACAATTTAGACTTGATGGCATAAAGAATTACAAGCAAAAAAAGAAACTGAAATCTATATTCGGCAAATAAACATACTACATCGCTCTAAACTTGCGTTATGTTATCAATGACACTTTAAAAATGTTCAAAAAAATTCCTTTAATACAGGAAGATGAATATATTTATTGATAATATTAACTATTTTTGTCTGTGTATCAAAATAACCGACAGAGATATTATTTAAACTTAATTATCAATATAAAATGCGTCTTAAATCATTATTAATTGCACTATTAATCTCAATATGCAACATTAATGCACAAGAGTTTACAGAATGGAGCACTACTTCGTACGAATCAGGAATTACTCCCGATTGTTCTCAGACAAGCCCTGAATATTCAGATAGTTTAAATAATTTTCTGCGAATTAAAGTAGGTGCAAATACAGATGTAATTGTAAGATTGATGCGAATAGGCGAACCGAAAGACGTATGCATTCGCTCTGTCTATGTAAAAAGTAACGAAAGCTATGAAATGAGACAAATTCCTGAGGATGTTTACTACATTAAAATAGCATACGGCAAGGACTATAGAGAAAAAAACGATAGCACAGGATGCATTGGCAAATTCTTCATCAACCAACACTTTGAAAAGAGCAAAGACCTAATGGATTTCACTCGCGCAAAACAAGCTGATAGAATTATTGATGGAAAAAAACATGAAGTGTGGCATCTCCCAACATACGAGATTTTCTTAGATGCTTCGGAACTTATGCTTGATGATAAAAAAACGATGAACAATAATCGTATTTCAGAACAAGAATTCAATAAATAATATTATTCTGAAAACTTCTAATATATTTACGAGCAAAAAATAAATATACACTTTGTATAAATAATCTCGATTTACAGCATTTAATAGAATGGAATTAAAATCCCGAAAATAAGGGATTGTCATATCTACTAAATACCGTATATTTGCAAGGTAAATATACGTTATTACCACATAAAATTATGGCATATAAGGAAGATACGCATATTTCCGACATTATTGCCGGCAATTTCAACCAAGTATTATTGATGGAACACTTGGGGATGCCACTTGTAGTGCAAAGAAAAACGGTAAAAGAGTTTTGCACTGAAAATAATATCAAGGCCGATTTGTACCTTGCCTTTGTAGCACTTTACGATGGTATGCAAGTTGTTCAAATACCAAATTTCGACAAAAACGACATCAACTGCATCCTTACTTATCTTAAAAATTGCCACAACTATTATTTAAACGAAAAGATACCTCAGATAAAAAACTATGTAAAACAGATTTCTGTATCAAATAATAGTTCGGGTATCAAACTACTTAATGATTTTGTAAACAGCTATATTGAAGAACTTACTGAACATTTTGAATACGAAAATAATATTGTATTCCCTTATATAACAGCATTATCACAAAACCAAACACTTGACTCTTCTTATAGTGTCACAATTTACAAGCAACACCATAATAATATTGATGAAAGTTTATCCAGTGTTAAGGAGTTACTAATCAAATACTTGAACTTTACGGATGAGCAGAATATTAGACGAAAGATGCTTGCTTGTTTGTTCGAATTAGAATACGACCTAAAAATTCATTCACATATTGAAGACAATATATTAATTCCGTTAGTTGAAAAGTATGAAAACATAGAGCACGTACAAAAAGACAAAAGTGAAAATGTATTGTCACAACGTGAAATTGACGTACTAAAATATCTTATTGAAGGATTATCAAACAAAGAAGTTGCTGAAAAATTATATTTATCAACCCACACAGTTATATCACATCGAAAAAATATCTGCGAAAAGACAAGAATAAAATCATTGGCAGGACTTACAATATACGCTATCTTAAATGGCATTATCAATATAGATAGCTTGGAAGAAAAGCAAAATCAAAACGCACATTAATATAAATAAAATCCCTTCTTTATGGGATATACCATCCTGAAATTTGACAGATTATTGCGATTGTAGTTTTTTTTAAACACCCATAAATTTGCAGTGTAAAACAAATCTATCAATAAATAATTTTAGACAAATGAAAAAAGTATTTAGAGTTGCGATTATCTGCAAATTTATATTGATAACTACACACATTGCAAATGCTTACGAAGCAGGGCCATTTACGCTAGAAGCAATGTATATTGGAGATGTAATAGGTAATTTACACGGAGGTATAAAAACAGGAGCTGCCTACATGGGCAAGGCTGATATAGCAGTTAGTTTTCACACTGACCGAGCAAAATGGTGGAAGGGAGGCATTCTAAAAGTAAAACTTGAAAACACACACGGAGGAACACCTAGTGCCGATTTGGTTGGCGACTTTCAGGTATTTAATAATATTGAAGCCGGAAATCATACATATCTATCTGAATTATGGTACGCTCAACAAATAAAACGAGTCCGACTACAATTAGGACTTATCGACATGAATAGCGATTTTATGGTAACTGACCATGCAGGCATATTTATGAATAGTTCATTTGGAGTACCTTCAACAATTTCCACAAACAACCCTATTCCTATATTTCCATTGACTGGTTTAGGTTTTACAATACAATATGCTGTAACAGACGGCCTTCAGTTAGCCGGTGGCGTATTTGACGGTACTCAAAAAGATTGGGATGAAAATCCATACAATGTTAATTGGTCATTCAGCAAATACGATGGTATATTTAGCATTTTTGAAGTTCAATCTACATATAGTATTTTCAAAAGCTTAGAATCCAATATTAAATTAGGAGCCTACAATTGGTGGCATGTTGACCAACTAAGCAATGCAGATAACTACAATTATGGTTTGTATTTAAGTTTAGAACAAGAAGTTTTTCACACATCATCTGATGCCTGCATGCACGTATTTTCGCAATTATCATGGACACCAGCCGCTTACAATTATAATGATGTATACTTCAGCGTAGGAGCTCATGCCACTGGATTCTGGAAGAAACGACCTGCCGATGAAGCTGCAATTGCTATGTGCATGGCATATTTTTCGTCAGACAAAGAAGCCGAAACTAATCTGGAAGTTAGCTATAAATTTAGTTTTCTAAATCACATTTACATGCAACCGCACTTTCAATGTATATTTAACCCCAAAGGGACAGAAACACATTTAGACACAGCTATTCTTTTAGGACTGCGTTTTGGCTTGAATTTTTAATAACATTAGAGAAAATAAAATAAACAATATATGAAACTATCAGACTTACAAACAGGAAAGACCGGAATTATAGTCAAAGTACTTGGTTCCGGAAATTTCAGAAAACGTATTATTGAAATGGGGTTCATTCGGGGCAAGAAAGTAGAGGTTATACTAAATGCTCCACTAAAGGACCCTATTAAATATAAGGTGATGGACTATGAGGTATCATTAAGACGTAATGAGGCATCATTAGTAGAGGTCATAAGTGAAGAAGAGGCAAAAGCACAGAGAAAAGAGCATAAAGATCTTCCTATTGGCATAGAAGAACCTGTTCAAATAATGGAACATATAGCAATAGAGAAGAGTAAGACAATTAATGTTGCCTTAATTGGTAATCCGAATTCCGGTAAAACATCATTGTTTAATATCGCATCAGGCTCGCATGAACATGTAGGTAATTACAGTGGAGTTACGGTAGATGCAAAAGAAGGACATTTTTCGTTTGGAGGATACAAATTTAATATGTTCGATTTACCCGGAACATATTCTCTATCTGCCTATACACCGGAAGAAATATATGTTCGCAAACATATATTTGAAAAGATGCCTGATATTATTATCAACATTGTATCTGCATCTACATTAGAACGCAATTTATATCTAACGACTCAACTTATTGATATGGATATTCCAATGGTAATAGCCTTAAATATGTATGATGAATTAGAAAAAAGTGGTGCAAAACTCGATTATAAGACTCTAGGAAAAATGCTTGGCGTACCTATTGTTCCTACCATAGCCAACGAGGGTTTTAGTGGCGATAGTGGCTTAAATAATTTATTCGAAACTATTATTAAGGTATATGAAAATAAAGAGCCAACAGTACGACATATACATATTAATCATGGCGGCGACTTACAAGATGCAATTGACAAGTTAAATATACTTATTAAACAAGCCGGAAACTTTGAAAGTCAGGTTGCGAGTAGATTCTTTGCCATTAAATTATTGGAAAAAGACAAAGAAGCTGATAAATATCTAAAAACGCTCGACAATGCAAAAGAGCTTTATAGTTTTAGAGATAAAGTAAGCCCACATATAGAAGAAGAGCTTCAAGAAGATTGTGAATCAGCAATTATAAATGCAAAATACGGATTTATTGCCGGCGCATTGGCAGAGACATACCTTGAAGGTAAAAAAGAAACATTTAAACTTACACGCATACTCGACCCTATAGTAACTCATAAATTCTGGGGTTACCCTATTTTCTTCCTCTTTATGTGGATTATGTTTGAGTGCACTTTTTCGCTTGGAGCATATCCGCAAGAATGGATTGAATCGGGAGTCTCGCTTTTAGGCAATTGGATCGCAAATATAATGAGCGATAGTCCGCTCAAAGACCTCATCGTTGATGGTATTATTGGAGGCGTTGGCGGAGTTATAGTATTTTTGCCAAATATTCTTATTCTGTACTTCTTCATATCACTAATGGAGGATTCGGGATACCTTTCGCGAGCAGCATTTATCATGGATAAAATAATGCATAAAATGGGCTTACATGGTAAATCTTTTGTACCTATGCTTATGGGATTCGGATGTAATGTTCCGGCAATAATGGCAACAAGAACACTTGAAAGTAAAAATAGCCGACTTATTACAATGTTGGTAACTCCATTTATGTCGTGCAGTGCAAAACTTCCGGTTTACGTGCTACTAACTGCAGCCTTCTTCTCACAAAATGCAGCTATTGTGATGTTAGCATTATATGCAATAGGAATTGCTATTGCAGTAATAATGGCTAGAGTATTTAAACGCTTTTTATTTAATGGTGACGATGTTCCATTTGTAATGGAATTACCTCCGTACAGAGTACCAACTATTAAATCTGCACTTCACCACATGTGGGAAAAATCTTTGCAATATCTTAAAAAGATGGGAACACTTATTTTATTTGCATCCGTAGTTATATGGGCTTTAGGATATTTCCCTCTACAAAAAGAAAACGAAACTAATCAAGTGCATCAAGAAAAAAGCTATATAGGCAAATTAGGACATTTCATAGAGCCGGCAATAAAACCATTAGGCTTCGATTGGAAAATGGGTGTCGGAATAATAGCCGGATTGCCTGCAAAAGAGCTTGTTGTTAGTTCTCTATCTGTGTTATACATGGGTGATGATAAATCAGAAGATAGCCCTAAACTTGCCGAATCATTACAAAATGACAAAGCATTTAATCCAATTGTAGCTTTTGGCTACATGGTATTTATATTATTATGTTTCCCATGTATAGCAACAATTGTGGCAATTAAAAACGAATCCGGCTCTTGGAAATGGGGAATATTCTCTGCTGCATATTCAACAGCAATCGCATGGATAATGGCATTTATAATTTTTCAAATTGGTAGCTTATGGATATAAATATTGAATGGATAATTGTTATTATTATACTTGTAATAGCAGTAGTTTACATTGGCATCTACATATACAGGTCATTTAATCGTAAACCCGGATGTTGCGATAATAGTAAGACTTGCGACGGAAATCCCAACAACGATGCGTGCGCAAACTGCCCACTTCGTAAATAAAAACATATCCCCGAAAATAAGTTTTCGGGGATATTCAAATCATAGTTTTTATAAAAATATGTTGTGTTTTGTAAGGGCTAAGAAAAACCGTACCGCAAATTTATGATCCAAACTTGTTATTAGTAGGATTTGAGGCCCCGGAACTCTTTGTAATCCGCCCAATCAGCTAACTGATAGCGGCACGCCATTGATAAACCCGAAGTGACTCGTTTCAGAAATAGATTGTTAAGTTTCCCAAAATGTTGCGATACGGTATTCAAAGATACAATTTTTTTTCAAATTATCAAACAATCTACGTATTTCTTGTCATTATTTTTCAAATTTATTTTTTTGGTTAAAACTTTCATACAAAATTGTTTACCAAAATCTAACACGTTTTCGGTTTTGCAGTTTTATTAGGAATAATAAAAAAATATAGCTAATTTTGTACGATTTTTTAAAGTTAAAAACAAGTTAATGTTATTTGTATGAATGTAGTAACAAAAACCATCACACTCGGTGATGGAAGAACCATTACCCTAGAAACAGGAAAGTTAGCAAAACAAGCTGACGGAGCAGTAATGGTAACCATGGGTAAAACCATGTTATTGGCTACGGTTTGCTCGGCCAAGGACGCAGTTCCCGGTACCGATTTTATGCCACTAACCGTAGAGTATAAAGAAAAATTCGCATCAAACGGAAAATTTCCAGGCGGTTTTACACGTCGTGAAGGACGTGCATCAGACTACGAAATTCTGACAGCACGTTTAGTAGACCGCGCATTACGTCCCCTATTCCCTGACGATTATCACGCTGAAACATTTGTAAATGTTACAATGTATTCTGCAGACGGAGAAGATATGCCTGATGCATTAGCAGGTTTGGCTGCATCAGCAGCAATCGCAGTCAGCGATATACCATTTAACGGACCAATTTCTGAAGTTCGTGTAGCTCGTATAGACGGAAAATTTGTAATTAATCCAACTTTTGAGCAATTAGAAAAGGCTGATCTAGACATCATTGTTGCTGCAACTATTGACAACATTATGATGGTAGAAGGCGAAATGAAAGAAGTTTCTGAAACAGACTTGCTTAATGCAATAAAAGTTGCACACGAATCAATAAAAGTTCACTGTCAAGTTCAAATGGAATTAATGGAAGCTGCCGGTAAAACTCAAAAAAGAGTATACTGTCATGAAGTTAATGATGAAGACTTGCGCAAAGACTTACACGATAAAACATTCGCAAAAACATACGAATTAGCAAAATCTTGCAACACTGACAAACACTTACGCGAAGCAAATTTTACTGCTGTAAAAGACGAATATAAAGCACAATTTACAGAAGAAGAGTTAACAGAAAAAGCTTCTCTGATAGACCGCTACTATCATGATATTGAAAGAGAGGCTATGCGTCGTGCCGTATTGGATGAAGGTTTACGCTTAGATGGTCGTAAAACAACCGAAATCCGCCCTATTTGGTCTGAAGTAGATTATCTACCCGGACCTCACGGTTCAGCAGTATTTACTCGTGGCGAAACTCAATCATTAAGCACAGTAACCTTAGGAACGAAGCAAGATGAGAAAATGATTGACGAAGCCTTGATAAAAGGTAATGAACATTTCTTATTACACTACAATTTCCCTCCATTTTCTACCGGTGAAGCAAAAGCACAACGCGGTATTGGTCGTCGTGAGATTGGACACGGAAACTTAGCTTGCCGCGCTCTTAAGAATATGATTCCTGAGAATTATCCATATGTAGTACGTGTAGTTTCTGATATATTGGAATCTAATGGTTCTTCATCTATGGCTACGGTATGTGCAGGATGCTTGGCACTTATGGATGCCGGTGTTCCTATCAAATCACCTGTATCAGGTATTGCGATGGGACTTATCTCTGAAAACAAAGGTACAAATTATGCAATTTTATCTGATATCTTAGGAGATGAAGATCACTTAGGAGATATGGACTTTAAAGTAACCGGAACTAAGAATGGTATTACAGCTACTCAAATGGATATAAAGGTAGATGGTTTATCATTCGAAATTTTGGAAAAAGCACTAAAACAAGCACGCGATGGTCGTATGCATATTCTTGAAAAAATCCAAGAAACATTAGCAGAACCACGTGCAGATTTAAAACCTCACGCTCCACGTATTGTTACAATGAGTGTTCCAAAAGACATGATTGGTGCAATTATAGGTCCTGGAGGAAAAATTATACAAGGTATGCAAGCTGAAACCGGAGCCACAATTTCTATCACAGAAGCTGATGACAAAGGTGTCGTAGAAATAGCAGGAACAAACAAACAATGCATTGATGCAGCTGTTGCTAAAATCAAGGCTATTGTTGCAATCCCTGAAATTGGTGAAATTTATGATGCTAAAGTAAAATCTATTATGCCTTATGGTGCATTCGTAGAATTTATGCCTGGTAAAGAAGGTTTACTTCACATCTCTGAGATCAGTTGGAAACGCATTGAAACAATGGAAGATTCAGGTTTGAAAGAGAATGATATTATGTCGGTCAAATTACTTGAAATTGATCAAAAAACAGGAAAATTCAAACTATCTCATAAAGTTTTGACAGAACGTCCTCCACGCGACCCTAAGAAAGATGAAACTCCTAAAGCAGAGTAATAAAACTTATAGTCTATATACAATAATCCCCAAAAGCAAAACTTTTGGGGATTATTATTTTAATTAAGATTGATGACGTAATTCGCGTGCATCTAAATAGAAAACAATATCTTCTGCGACATTGTTGAAATGGTCACACATACGCTCTATTCTGCGAACTACTTCAAGCAAAGCCATAAATTCTTCAGCATTTTTAGGATTAGCTCTTATTGCATCAGCTAAAACACCTGTAGATGAAATATAAATTTCATCTACTACTGCATCTAAATCCATAAGTGATAAGGCTTTATCCGAATTCTCAGTTTCAAAAGACTCATGAGCCATTTGCATCATTTTTAAAGTTGTGTCTGTAAGTTCATGCCACCTTAATGATTCTTTTAGTTCTTGACTCAAGGCTTGTGTCTGTCTATTTAAACAGAACTTTGCAAGTCCTTCGGCAAAATCACCTATGCGTTCAAGATTATTATTAATCTTAATCATTGATATAACAAAACGTAAATCAACTGCAACAGGAGCAAATAACGCTAAAAAGCGTTCGCAAGCATCATCAATTGCCAATTCCTGTGCATTAACCATTTTTTCACGCATAACGATTGCCCTCGCAGCATCGCGATCAAAATTTTCTACAGTTGCAAAAGAACTGACAACTTGCTTCTCGACCAAATACCACATTCGTGCATACTGATCTTTTACTTTCCTAATTTCATACTCTGTTTGTTTCATAGTCTTAATTTTATCCGAATCTTCCTGTAATATAATTTTGTGTTTCCTTTTTTTCCGGGTTTAAGAAAATCCTTTTTGTATCTCCATACTCAATAAGATTTCCCAAATAAAAGAATGCCGTTTTATCAGATACCCTTGTCGCTTGTTGCATATTGTGAGTAACAATAATTATGGTATATTCATCTTTTAAAGAATAAATAAGTTCTTCAATTTTAGCTGTTGATATTGGATCTAAGGCTGATGCCGGCTCATCCATCAATAATACTGATGGCCTTACGGCTAATGCTCTCGCAATACATAAACGTTGCTGTTGCCCGCCAGACAGAGCAAAAGCAGGCTTATCAAGTTGGTCTTTAACCTCATCCCACAATGCTGCTCCTTTCAACGAACTTTCTACTCTTTCGTTAATAAACGATTTGTTATTTTCACCATTTACACGTAAGCCGTATGCTACATTCTCAAAAATACTCTTGGGAAATGGATTAGGTTTTTGAAACACCATACCTATTTGCTTACGCAATTCATCTACTTGTACATCCTTTCCATAAATATCATGACCTTCAATTTTAATAGATCCTTCTAAATGTATATCCGGCATTAAATCATTCATACGATTAAGTAAACGTAAGAAAGTTGATTTGCCGCAACCTGACGGGCCAATAAACGCAGTTACAGTATTTCTTTCGATCGACAAATTAATATTATTAAGCGCCTTAAAAG
>JAKIYQ010000018.1:0-24507 GCA_022708465.1 Bacteroidota bacterium
TACAGTAGCTTCGTTTCCTAATACTACTTCTTCATTTGATAATTGTAAATCAAAATCAAGCATTTCCCTAACATCTGTAATAATAGGAGCATCTGCTCTTCCCACACAACCATTTTCTTTATCCGTTACTTCTACCCAATAATTTGAGCCTGCTGCTAAAATATCACGTGTCTCTAAACTTGAATTATCATCCCACAAATAATCGACATTGTTTTGCGTTTCAGCAGTCAATACAACCTTTTGATTTTGACATGTAATTTCTGTTTCCGGTGCAGTAATAGAAACCTGCGGAACTTCTATATTCTCAGTAATTTCAATCGAACTACTTGTTGAAGAACAGCCGTTGTCTGTATTTGTTATAGTTACATAATAGCTACCTGCATCAGTAACATTAATACTTTGATCTATACTGCCGTTACTCCATAGATAACTTACATTTTGTGCATCAGTTTGAGCCTCTAATTGAATACTTAATACTGCGCAAGTCAATTTAGTAGCAGCAGCATTTATACTAGCTTGAGGCTTGTCTCCACTTTCTGTAATGGTAACTGTTGAACTTTCTGCAGAGCATCCGTTAGATTGATCTGTAATAGTTACAGTGTAATCATCTGCAGCACTCACGTCTATAGAAGATGTTATAGCTCCTGTACTCCATAAATAAGTAGGATCAGCAGCATCTGTATTTACAGTTAATGTTATTTCATCCAACGAACAAGTAAGCTCTGTCTGAGGTGCCGTGATCGATGCACTAGGTGTTTTCTTATTTTCTGTTATTGTATATATTGTACTTTCTGTGGAGCATCCGCTAGATAAATCTGTAATAGTTACGGTGTAATCATCTGCAGCACTCACGTCTATAGAAGATGTTATAGCTCCGTTACTCCATAAATAGGTAGGATTTGTAGCATTAGTTTCGGAATTAAGTTCTATGCTCGTTTTTGAGCAAGTCAACTCATTAGAATCTCCATTGATTGAAGCTGTGGGTTTTTCTGCATAAGTAATAATACCTGAAATTGTAGCCGGTGTACATCCTGCATCTTGACCGGTTGTAGTAATTGTGTAATTAATATTTTCTGTTGGAATACCACTAATTTCAATTATCGATCCGGTTTTACTATGAGTCATATAAGATGGCAAACCTTCTATGGTATAATCTGTAGCAGAACCTCCTAATTCATATCTGCTAGAAATCATAGATTCGCCTGAACATACCGTTTGATTTTGTTTGCCTGAATCTGACTTCCATATAATAGTAGCAGGATTAGGGCAATTATTCTTACAAGAAACAGTAGCTACATCTGTAACTGCATTTGAAGAACATGAACCTACCTCTTCACCATTTAAAACTTTCAAAGCGGTTTCACGATCTCCGGCTAATATAGTTTTAACTTGTGTAGTTACTCCATCTTGTGTCATATGCGAATATCCATCTACACCTATTCCGGAAGCACCGGATATTTCAGTCCATCCTGCTCCTGTATTCATTGTCCACAAATAATAAGGTGTACTTGAAAAGAAATCAGCTTGATAACCATTAAGCACTGCAGACAAACTAACTGTTGTTCCACAACTAATTTCTGTTTCTTCTTTTTTCTTGTCGGCAATATCACCAATGAAAATACCTGCCTTAGGTTGACAAATTGAAACAGACAAATCATCTAATACCAAGTCGTTACCATTAGTACTACCACCTGTATTCCAAATACGTACAACAATTTGTTCAGCAAGATCGCTTGGAGTAAATGATGTTCCATAGTTAAACCATTGTGACATCGAGAATCCTTCAATATTACCGGTATCGAAATTACTTAATTCTATCTCGACACCACCTGCTCTTTTTTCTATAATTTCTAAAGTAAAACGTGCAGGTGAAGAACCTGATGGTGCTATATTAGTTGCATACAATGAAAAATTATACCATATTCCTGAGCAAAAACCACCTTCAGGATATATTTCTTTTTCGTACAACAACTTATTTTCAGTTCCGGCATTTACGATAAGATAACCACCGGTTCCATCGGATGTTGTATGATCTAATTTGTCTGATGGCCATCCACACATGTGTGCATAAGCAGCTGTAGAATTTGACACAACAACATAGTAGCCGTCACATACCTTACCTAATCCTTCAGCTCCTCCGCATGTATTCTCTTTAGTTGCAAATGTATACACAGCTATTGAGTCAACTGCTCTATTGGTATAACGTTCGTTTGGACCTAAGCTTGTTCCGAAAATTTCTGTCCATACAATTTTTTGTTGAGATTCACCTGATACATCACAACAAACTTTTGCTAAAACGCTTGTAGTAGCCTCGTCTGAACCATTAACAACGCGATAATAGTTATTACCAACTATTTCCGGAGTTACAGTTATAGTTGATGTGTTTGATGCCGGCAATATAGTCCAAGGTCCGGTAATAGTTGATCCTGAATACCATGTAAACCCTGTTCCTGTTCCAAAACCATCAGCTCTTAAATTAACAGAAGTACCACGACAAACATAATTCTCATCTATTTCCTGAGCAATTGATTTTGTCACACATCCGTATATAATAAGGTCAGATATTGCAACAGTTGTTTCTACAGGCAACATTCTAGCATCAATCTGAACTGAAACTTTTTGATTAGCTCCTGACAATGTAAATTCTGCAGAAGTGTAAGTATTCTCTGATCCTGCTGAATAATCTAAGTATGTATCAACTAATACACTTTCGCCCTCTTTTATTACAATCCATAACTGTCTTGCACCGACAGCAGCAGTATTCATATCATCATATTTGAATGATACCTTAAATTTACTTGACTGAATAAGAGGTTCGAATGTATATGTCATTATATTTAAACGATTTCCTGTGTTTAATGTGGTAGAAAAACCTGCAATAAAACGGTTCTTTCCGTCAGATTTTGCAGGATACTTACCATTTAAAACTTTAGGATTTGACACTATTGCATATTCACCGTATGAACTAGGCACATCGTGGAATCCGCCATTAACATAAGATTCTTTAAGAATTGAATTTATGGACAGATTACTCAAACGTCCTTCAGCGGTTACTATATCCGAATATGATAAATTATATGTATCTTCAGCGTATGTAGATGCAGCAAAATTAGTTCCTGCAACAATTGAAGTAGAACATGTACCGGTTGATGTACGTTCCATTGGTGTAGCTGTCAACTTAGAAGGTACATCCGGAGCATTCGGATCCAATGTTTTGCAATTAGCCGAGCAAGTAACATAATTTTCTGACAATACATCCATATCATCAACAGCCCAAACATCAAACACATAAGATGTATTACCTGCAAGTCCGGTCAATAATATTTTACCGGCACTTGGAGTAAAAGTTCCCGAATAAGCAGGTGATGAAGAAACAACTTTATAGGCCTTAACATTGTTAGTTCCATTTGTTGCACTTACAGCCATTGTCATAGTTGTGGTTCCTATTGGATCCATACAACTTGCTGATACCATTGTAGGAGGTGTTATTGTTTTATAAATACCACCTACAATTTTTGATATAGAAACATTACCTGCAGCATCATAAGCTTCGATAGTTGCTGATTTTGCACTTCCTGCATCACTTGGTAGATCAGAACATCCGGCTGGCAATGAAACACTGATTGATCCATCATATAATACAGTCGCTGTAATTTGAACATTAACAGATTCACATGTACCTAATTTCACATTAAATCCTTTTATAGCAACATCATCACTAACATTTACATCTAAAACAAAGGAGCGTGCTGATGCAGCAACAAAACTTGGATTAGAAACCCATTGTGGTGATTCATTATCATAACAAATAGTTCCTATTGTATAATTTACTTTATTAGCTGATGTATTATTTTGACCACCACCTATATCATATAGAAAGTATACATCTGACAATTGTGTTTGAGCTCCAATTAATGAAGCCGGATGAGTATATGTTGCAATCTTACCATTGACTTGCATTGTATATCCGGGACCACCTATATATACAAGAGCAGTAGTCAAATTAGCAGGAGCACTAATTGTAATTGTAACTGAATTATCCGGATTTGTAATAAATAAATAGTCGATAGATGACCCGTCTGTTCCGATTACAGTTCCGCATTTTTGAGGTTCAGCACTTGTATTTACTACAATTCCGGTTTTGGAATCTGAGCCCTCGCTATTAGTTGCTGTTATATTTACAGAATGGGTTCCTACTGTAAAATAGCTGCTATTAATTTTTAATTTACCTGATGAATAAGCATAATCACCGGAAGGTATTGTGTTGCCATCACAAGTAACTGCATAAGTAATAGGAGCAGATCCTGCTACAGAAAATGCAAGTTCAGCATTACCATTATATGAAGAAACTACCGTTACATCTCCAATTGTAGGAGGAGTTGGGCCCGGATCTCCGCATACTGAAAACTCTGCATTAAGAGGAATATCAAACCTAGCTTCGCCTGAACTATACATCAAGAACATAGTTGCCACACAAAGAGATGGAGCTCCTGTACAAGTAAACTCACCTGTAATAGTTTTATTATCAGCTTGTAGTAAAAGACTGGCACCAATATCCACTGGTCCGGGATCACAACCAATGTTTTTCATAGCAATGCTATTTACAGTTTCTTCACTAACTAATGTAAAACGATATTTATCACTACCTAATGACTCACACGAAAAGGTAGCATTTTTTCCGGTATCTGAAGTAATAGGCTCATTACAATAGATCGTCGCCATCAAATTTGATGGGAGTAGCAAGAGCAGAACAAAAGCCAATAATGGCAATAGAGGTAATTTGCTTTTCATTTTATTTGTTTTTTTAAGATTATTCGACAATTTGAAACGCAAAGATACTATTTATTTTTATTTGCAAACGATTGACCTATCCACTTTTTATTGCACATTAATACATCAACACAACTCAACAACTATTTCTTTAAACAATATAATAGATTACAAGACAGTGGTTTATATACAAAAAATGAGGTTTGATTTTAAAAACCAAACCTCACTAATTAATATAATACAAATTGTTATCCTAACATACTTAACAGAATTCCTGCCGCTACAGCCGAACCAATTACACCTGCAACATTAGGTCCCATTGCATGCATAAGCAAGAAATTACCCGGATTTTCCTCTTGTCCAACAACTTGAGAAACCCGTGCAGCCATAGGTACTGCTGAAACACCGGCAGAACCTATTAGTGGATTGATTTTCTCTTTACTGAACACATTAATCAATTTTGCAAGCAGCACACCACCGCCTGTTCCCAACCCAAATGCAACAATTCCCATACATAAAATCGATAAGGTTTGAAAATTAAGGAAATTATCTGCAGTTGCTGTAGCACCAACAGTTATACCTAAGAAAATTGTAGTTATGTTCATCAAAGCGTTTTGTACAGTGTCACTAAGTCTTTCAACTACTCCACATTCGCGCATCAAATTACCAAGCATCAAGCATCCTATTAAAGCTCCTGCATCAGGAAGTAACAGTGTTACAAGTATTGTTACCATAATAGGGAAAACAATCTTTTCTGTTTTAGATACTTTGCGTAATTGTTTCATTTCTATTTGACGTTCTTTTTTACTTGTCAATAACTTCATAATTGGAGGTTGAATTACAGGAACCAAAGCCATATAAGAATAGGCTGCTACTGCAATAGGTCCAAGTAAATGAGGAGCTAATTTAGACGTAAGATAAATAGATGTAGGACCATCGGCACCACCAATAATACCAATTGATGCAGCCTCAGCCGGAGTAAAGCCAATTGCATTTGCACACAAATATGTTGCAAATATACCTAATTGAGCAGCAGCACCTAACAATAAGCTTTTGGGATTAGCTAACAGTGGCCCAAAATCAGTCATAGCACCAACACCAATAAATATAATACAAGGATAAATACCCAACTTAACTCCCAAATATAGGTAGTCAAGCAAACCGGCACCATTTGCAAACTCACCCCAATGTACATGTCCACCTGCAAAAAGTTCTGTATGATACATACCTGCACCCGGTAAATTAGTTAAAATCATACCAAATGCAATAGGAAGTAATAAAAGCGGCTCAAATTTCTTAACTATAGCAAGATACAATAATAGACAACCTACTGCTAACATTATCAAGCATTTCCATTGAGTCCCTAATTTATAAAAACCCATTGTACCAATAAATTCTGTGAAACTCTTACCTATTTCCAAGTCTTCCTCTTCTTGTTCTATTTCAACTTGCTCAGTTGCAGGTATAGTCGTTTCTATAGTTTGTTCTGCAACAATAGTGTCTACATTTTCTTGTGCAGATGCAGTTACGCATAACAAAGACATTATCAACGCCACAACAAAATATTTAATTTTTTTCATGATAGTATCGTTATTTGATAGATTATGCTAAATCAAAAAGCGGGTCACCTTGCATGACAATTTGAGCTTGTTGGACGTATATTTTCTTAACTACTCCATCATATGCTGCCTTAATACTATTTTCCATTTTCATGGATTCTATAGTTAAGATAGTATCGCCGCGTTTTACAGATTTACCTTCCGGAACTAATACTTTAATGATATTACCCGGTAGTGGAGATATTACAGTTGATGCAGAAGTTGCTTTTGCAGAAAGCTTTGGAGCAGTAAGTTCTTCTTGTTTAGCGCCCTCAGCAGATGCTTCTTGAGTTTCACCAACACTTTCAAAATCAACTAATGCATCACCTTGCATAACAGCTTGACCTGCTTCAACCTTGATTGCTTTAACAACGCCGTCTCTGTCTGCTTTAATATTATTCTCCATTTTCATGGATTCAATAACGATCAAGGTATCACCTCTTTTAACGGCCTGCCCTACAGAAACAACTATTTTTACAATATTACCCGGCAGTGGCGACGAGATAACACCTGATACGCTCTTACGTGCTATGGGTTTACTTAAACCTGCAACACGAGATGCCGAAACTTGTGCCGACTTAGCACCTTCTCTCTCTATACCTACAGTAAGAGATTTACCATTAATGTCTACACGAGCAAGGGTTTCATCTATTTCATCAACAGATACATCGTAAGACTTTCCTTCTATTGTTAATTTGAATTTCTTCATGATTTACTTTACTAAATTATTGATACCAAAAATTTTTGAATTCCAAGGAGAGCATTCTCTTTGAGTTTGTTTTATTGTAAGCTTACGAGTTTCCTCATCGTGTATTTCTTCATAAGCCAAATGCATTGCCAAAGCCACTGCTGTATTTTCTTCATCGGTTAAACTTAACATTTCTGTCTGGTCTTGAGCCTTTACCGGTTTTTCTGCTTTTTTATCTTTTACATTTTCCGACATTACACGACCGAAAATAAGAACAATAAATACTAGAACAACCAATAAAACAAATACCAACGAAAATCCCAACAGGGTTATTATAAGGGCATTTCCCCAATTAACTGCTAATACCATAGTTATAGATTATAAAGGTATGTTTGAATGTTTCTTCAATGGATTCGTTAAACGCTTTGTTTGCAACATTTCAAATGCACGAATAATACGGAAACGAGTATTTATAGGCTCAATTACATCGTCAATATAACCGCGAGAAGCAGCTTGATATGGACTTGCGAATTTATCTTGGTACTCAGCCTCTTTTTCTGCTATAAATTTAGCTTTTTCTTTAGGATCTTCTATTGCATTTAATGCTTTAGCTTCCAACACGCCGATTGCACCTGATGCACCCATTACTGCAATTTCCGCATTAGGCCATGCATAACACATATCACCGCGTAGTTGTTTACAGCTCATAACGATATGGCTACCACCATAAGACTTACGAATTGTTACAGTAACCTTAGGAACTGTTGCTTCACCATATGCAAACATAAGTTTTGCGCCATGAGCAATAATTCCGGCATATTCTTGACCTGTTCCACACAAGAATCCGGGTACATCTACCAATGTCAAAATCGGAATATTGAACGCATCGCAGAAACGCACAAAACGAGCTGCTTTACGTGATGCATCGCAATCTAAAACACCAGCCATTAAGCATGGTTGATTTGCAATAATGCCGGTTGATTTGCCATTAAAACGAGCAAAGCAACAAATAATATTTTGAGCATATTCAGGTTGAACCTCCATAAAGTCACCATTGTCTACTATTGTAGAAATAATTTCCTTCATGTCATAAGGTTTATTTGGATTTTCAGGAACAATAGTATTTAAAGCTTCATCAGCACGATCTATAGGATCTGTACATGGCTGAACAGGAACCTCTTCCATATTGTTTTGTGGAATAAACGAAATCAAACGACGAACAACATCAAGAGCTTCCTCCTCTGTAGGAGCAGTAAAGTGAGTTACTCCTGATCTTGTTGCATGAATTCTTGCTCCACCTAATTGTTCTACGGTAACATCCTCATTTGTAACAGCTTTAACAACCTTTGGTCCGGTAATAAACATATAGCTGTTTTTTTCTGTCATCAAAATAAAGTCTGTTAAAGCCGGAGAATAAACTGCTCCACCTGCGCAAGGTCCAAAAATTACTGAAATTTGAGGTATTACACCTGATGCTAAGATATTGCGTTCAAAAATTTCAGCATATCCTGCTAAGGCACATGCACCTTCTTGTATACGAGCACCACCTGAATCGTTTAATCCAATCACAGGAGCGCCTAATTTCATCGCCATATCCATCACCTTGCATATTTTCTGAGCCATAGTTTCTGACAAAGAACCACCTATTACAGTTGCGTCTTGTGCAAAAACGAATACCAAGCGACCATCTATTGTACCACTACCTACTGCAACACCATCGCCCAAGAATACTTTTTTGTCCATTCCAAAATCGGTACAACGATGTGTCAAAAACATATCAACTTCTTCAAAACTACCCTCATCTAGCAACATGTTGATTCTTTCACGTGCTGTAAAAGCACCTTTAGCATGATGTTTTTCGATGCTCTTTGCGCCTCCACCCATACGAGCAGCTTCTCGCTTCTCAATCAATTTCTTGATTTTGTCTTGATTTTCTTCCATAATTAATTTAATATTAATAGTATATAAGCTTCGTTTCCACAAAACTCATATTTTAGTTATTTGTTCTTGTTTTCACAAAATTCGGTTAAAATACCTGCTGTTGATTTTGGATGCAAGAATGCTATACTCAGGCCTTCTGCGCCACCACGAGGAGTTTTATCAATTAATTGAACTCCATTTTCTTCAACTTGTTTCAATTTATCCTCAATATCTTTTACTGAATAAGCAATATGATGAACACCACCGCGTCCTCCATTCTTTTCTATGAATTTTGCTATGGTGCTTTCAGGACTTGTTGGCTCCAACAATTCCAATTTCACTTCTCCAACTTTCAAAAAAGCAGTTCTAACTTTTTGGTCGGCTACTTCTTCAATAGAATAGCATTTCATGCCCAATACTTTTTCATAATAGGGCAATGCTTCTTCAATACTAGGCACTGCTATACCTATGTGCTCAATGTGTTCAGGAATCATACTTTTATTTTTTTAATTTTTTTAAATTGATCTTTTATGTTAGTTGTATTTTCATTGTATTCCAACAAATGTCCGCCCATGCGTTTACGTTTGTACCACAGATAAAAAAATGCTAATCCACCAAAAATAGGCCAAAATATAATATTCTGATATAATCTGGGAACATCATAATAATTTAACAAAAACAACCCTATACCCATTAAAAACTGAATCCCTGCATATATTTCGGACACCAATCGATGAGATTTATTATGTTCGTTACACAACAATTGAAACAAGTGTATTCTATGAGGTTTGAAAATATTTTCGCCGGCAAACAATCGCTGAAACACTGTCAAACCGGCCTCTATATAAACAACTGAAAAAAAGAATATATACACAACATTACCTGTCTTAATAAGCAAAGACAAAACCATATAAACCATTAAATAACCGAGCACTATAGAGCCGACATCACCGGAAAAACACTTAGGCTGTTTTCTATAATTAAAAAATAAGAAAATAATTGTTGGTATAATCGTAAAATAAAGAAGTTCGTCATCAATAAAATCTACTACATACAAATCAATCAGTAAAGCAGGCAATACCATTGATAAAGCAAGACCACCAAGCATGCCGTTAAGACCATCCATAAAATTATATAGATTAAATGACCCTACTGCTAAAATTAGCAAAAAGCAAGCAGCAAGCCACTGAGATACAGATGCTTGCACATCAATATCAAAATCGCATTTTAACTGCCACAGCAATGCTATAGCTGCAACACCTTGTACCATTAAGCGAAACAAAAACCAAACATCGCTCAAATCATCCATAAAACTAATTACTGCTAATATGGTCAATCCTATAAACAACCAAATTGGGATTTGATCTCCTGTCCATATTTGATGTACTATATACACCAAATAAGACAAATAAAAAATAAAACCTGCACCTGTAATCACGGGCCTTTTATGCGAACTTCTATTATTAACTCCGGCAAGCAAGCGATATTTTTTCGCTATCGGGAAATATATGTACAAAGACGCAAGTAAAAGGATTACTGTAAACAAATAAATCATTACATTCTTTTTTTAGGGGGATAAAAACGAATTAATCGGCAAAAGTACAAATAAATATCTTATTGAGCGAACAAAATAATGTATAATTTTTCCTTATCTTTGCAATGCATAATAAAGACTCATTTAGTTATGTATAAAAACATATTATCTACTTTTTTTACATTCATAATAAACCCTGCGAAAGCTTGGCAAGATGTTTCAAATAAAGAATCAGGGATTCTTAATTCTAATACATATGCCTATATACTATTAGGACTTACCTCTTTATTTGCGTTTATAGGTTCTGCAATTCATGCTGAAGATTTTAATTGGCAATTAGGTATAAAAGAAGCATCTTTATTATTCATATCTTTGTTTATAGGTATATATCTTTCAACCTTTGTTGTTAGAATCCTGCACGAGCATATTTGTAAAAACCCAATATCATTTAATACAGGTATCGAATTTACCATATACTCCTTTTCATGTATCTTTCTAATCAATATGGCAGGTGAATTAATTAGAGATATTTTTTATATACAAATTGTTGCTTTGTATACAATTTACATTGTTTGGGAAGGCTCTATTAACTATTTGTCAGTCCCAAACAATAAGCGCACACTATTTGTAGTTTGCACATCAGGAACCATTATTTTATCGCCTATTCTTATAAGATATTTAATGGTATTACTTATGCCAGGAATGGAGTAAAAATATGGATTCAAAGATTTACATAAAAAACAAACGTGCATCTTTCGATTATGAGCTACTTGATAAATACACTGCGGGCATTGTACTTGTAGGTACAGAAATAAAGTCTATTCGTATGGGAAAAGCAAGTTTAGTTGATTCATATTGCTATTTTGACAAGGGCGAATTATGGATTAAAAGTATGAATATCACTGCATATTTTTATGGTTCATATAATAATCACAATCCACAAAGAGACCGCAAATTATTGTTGTCAAAAAAAGAACTAAGAAAATTAGAAAGAGGAGTAAAAGATCCGGGGGTTTCAATTATACCTACGGCATTATTTATCAATGAAAAAGGACTGGCAAAAGTTAACATTGCCTTAGCAAAGGGCAAAAAAGAATACGACAAACGTCAGTCTATTAAGGAAAATGAAGACAAACGCAAAATGGCGCAAGCTTCACAACATAGTTATTAAATAAGGCAAAATATTATTTTAAAAACCTAAACTTATCATGAAAATTATAATTGCCGGAGCCGGTGATGTAGGAACTCATCTTGCCAAAATGCTTTCTAAGGAAAGCCACACAATAGTATTATTAGATGAAAAAGCCGAGAAAATAAAGGCTTTGGAGAATAATTATGACATTCTTGCGATTGTAGGTTCGCCTACTTCATTAAAAGATTTACGCGAAGCACAAGTACCTACTGCAGACCTATTTGTTGCAGTTACTCCATACGAAAGTACAAATATAACAGCTTGCTTATTAGCTACCAATCTTGGAGCACAAAAGACACTTGCTCGTATTGATAGCAAAGAATATCTACTTCCAAAAAATAAAGAGTTTTTCAAAAGTATGGGAGTCGATTCTTTGATTTATCCAGAAATGCTTGCTGCGAATGAAATTGTAAATGGATTAAAGAAAGGTTGGGTACGCCAATATGTAGAACTTTCAGATGGTGCTTTAATAGTTTTAGCCACAAAAATAAGAAATAATTCTCCACTCTGCAATGTTCCATTAGAAAAAGCTTTTGAAGGTAATGGACTCGTCCGTATTGTAGTTATTAAAAGAGGAAATATTACAATTATCCCAACAGGTAAAGATTGTGTTCAGAATAATGATATAGCATACTTCATAACTACTAAAGAAGGCGTTGAAGAAGTTCGTATTAAATCAGGCAAAGAAGACTTTGATATCAATAACATAATGTTTGTTGGAGCAAGTCGAATAGGCATAAAAACAATTCAAAATTTACCAAAAGGGAAAGATGTTAAGGTAATTGAGCAGGATATTGACAAAACATACAGAATAATAGAACAGACAAATAATACTTTAGTTATAAATGGGGATGGCAGAGATTTAAGTCTGTTAAAAGAAGAAGATATAGAATCGTTTGATGCTTTTGTTGCATTAACCGGCAATTCGGAAACCAACATACTTGCCTGTTTAACGGCTAAACAATTTGGCGTTAAACGGACAATTGCAGAGGTCGAAAATATGGACTATATACCAATGGCAGAAAGTTTGGATATAGGTTCTATTATAAACAAAAAAATAATTGCTGCAAGCCATATATATCAACTGATCTTAGGTGGCAATGTTTCTGTCAGATGTCTTACATTTGCTAATGTAGAGGTTGTTGAATTAGTGGCAGAAGAAGGTTCATACATCACAACAGATTGTTTAAAAAATTTGAAGTTACCCAAAAATACAACTATTGGAGGTATCGTGAGATATAATAAAGGTATTGTTGCTGTTGGTGATACTAAAATAAAAGCCGGAGACAACGTAACTGTATTTTGCGGTGAGTATACCATACAGAAAATAGAAAAACTATTTAAATAAACGCGCATAAAACTTTATATTATGAAATTATTAGACATAAAAATAGTAATTCGAATAATGAGTTTCTTACTCTTGTTCGAAACTTTCTTTATGCTTATTTCTGCATTTGTATCAATAGCTTACGGAGAGTCGGATTACCAATACATTTTTTATTCCTCGGGAGTGACATTAGGATTCAGTTTACTCGGAATACTTTTAACTCCTAAAATAAAAGTCGAAATGGGTAAACGAGAGGGTTATTTGATTGTAGCGTTAGTTTGGATTGTATTTTCTCTATTCGGTTTACTACCATTTTATTGGAGTGGCTCTATTCCATCATTTACGGATGCTTTTTTCGAAACAATGTCCGGATTCACAACAACCGGAGCAAGTATATTGCCTGAGGTTGAAAAATTATCTTATGGATTACTATTTTGGCGTAGTATCATTCAATGGTTGGGAGGCATGGGTATTATAGTTTTATCATTAGCATTATTACCACTACTTGGTGTCGGTGCTATGCCATTATTTGTTGCAGAAGTTCCGGGCCCTACAAAAGATAAATTACATGCAAAGATTAGTTCAACGGCAAAAATTTTATGGGGGGTGTACTGCGGAATTACACTAATTCAAACATTATGTTTATGGTCTGCAGGTATGAATTTATTTGATTCAGTATGTCATGCATTTACTACTATGGCAACCGGCGGATTCTCAACAAAAAATGCCAGTATCGCATACTGGAATTCTCCTCTTATAGAATACATTATCATATTATTTATGTTTGTTGCAAGTATTAATTTTTCTCTTTATTTCTTTTTACTTAAGGGAAACTTTAGAAAGTTCTTTCACAACGAAGAGTTTAAATATTACACTATCTTCGCATTTGTTTTATCATTAATAGTATTTGTAGCGTTGACTATTAAACATAGTGAAACATTTGGTATAGAAGAAAGAATAAGATACTCATTGTTCAATGTTATATCACTAATGTCAACCACCGGATACGTGAACGTCGATTATATTCAATGGCATCAGTTTATTTGGTTATTTCTTTTAGTGGTAATGTTATTTGGCGGCAGTGCCGGTTCTACAGCGGGCGGTATTAAAACCGTTAGAATCGTTATTTTACTCAAGAACAGCTATTACGAATTTAAAAGATTGATACACCCGAATGCTATTATTCCTGTTAGATTTAACAATGAAGTAATAAAACCACAACTTATTAACAACGTATTGGCATTCTTCTTCTTATATTCTGTTATTACTATAGTTGGCATTTTGTTTTGTGTAGCTTGTGGTATGGGGCTGGTAGAATCAATGGGTACCGTAGTTACTTCTATTGGTAATGTCGGACCAGGCTTAGGAACGGTTGGACCCGTATCAAACTTTGGAGCAATTCCAATGGCATGTAAATGGTGTGCGTCTGCATTAATGCTAATAGGTCGTCTTGAGTTATTTACCGTACTAATGGTATTTACACATGCATTCTGGAAAAAATGACAAACAAATCCTCTGAAAACAGAATATATGAGGCAGAGCAATTAGAGGGGAAAGCAATAGCTACCATAAAAATTCCAAGTTGGGCCGTAATTGACAATATTAAATATCCTAAACGTTTGTCAATGGAGCAATGCTCGTCAGAATACACGGCAAAATACAAAGCAAATATTGTTCATGGGTATTCATTTACAGACTTAACAGGGGGATTGGGAGTTGATTTCGCTTTTATGAGTCAATCATTTAAAAAAGCAACTTACAACGAGTATAATACAGATTTATTTAATATTGCAACTCATAATTTCAAGGTATTGCAACTCAATAATGTGCAAACTGTTAATTATGATGCAATGGAATACCTAAATTCAATACAAAAACAAGATTGTATTTACATAGACCCGGCAAGACGTAGTAAATCAGGTGGAAAGATGGTACTTTTAGAAGATTGTGAGCCTGATTTAACGAAAATAAAAGATAAATTATTGAGCAAATGTGATACTCTTATAGTTAAATTATCTCCAATGCTTGACATGGATGCAGCGCTCAAGAATCTACCTGAAACATCAGATATACATGTTATATCAATAAAAAACGAGTGCAAAGAATTAATTTTCGTATTACAAACAAACAATGAGCATGCATCAACTCAAATTCATTGTGTAAATATTCTCGAAAAACCATGTTTTACATTCACAAAAGACGAAGAAAAAAATGCACAATCTTTTTTTTCAATGCCTTTAAAATATCTATACGAGCCGAATTCAAGCATACTGAAAGCCGGGGCATTTAAAATGGTAGGTATAAAATATAATGCATATAAATTACACATAAACAGCCATCTATACACATCAAAAGAACTTATAGATTCGTTTCCTGGTCGCTGTTTTGAAATAATGGAAATTTGTAGCGCACATAAAAACAAATTAAAACATATACAAAAAGCTAATCTTGCAATTAGAAATTTTCCTTCATCGGTTGATGAACTTCAAAAAAAGATTGGAATAAAAGATGGTGGCGAATTGTATCTATTTGCAACGACCATATTAGATGGTTCAAAAAACATTTTGGTTTGTAAAAAAGTAAATAAAAATGATATATCCGAAGCACTTTGAACAGAAAATAGGGTTCGATAAGATCAGACTACTTATAAAAAATCACTGCATAAGTGATTTAGGAAAAGAGATTGTTGATGAAATAGAGTTCTCTGCAAACTTCGATTCTGTTGCACTTAGCATGCAACAAACAGCAGAATTTATACTCATTATTGACGAAGGAGATGCTTTCCCGATTGATGGATATTTTGATGTTCGCAGTTATCTTAAACGCATAAAAATTGAAGGGACTTTTTTAACTGAATCAGAACTATTTGAGTTTAAACGTTCTCTTTTTACAATAAAAAACATCATTAACTTCCTCGAATTAAAGGATGCAGTAATTTATAAAAATCTTAAAGATTTAACTATCAATATTAATTACGCAATTGATGTTCAAAGGTATATCGATAACATCCTGGATAAATTTGGAAGGATTAAAGACAACGCATCACCCGAACTAACTAAAATTCGTAGAAGTAAAAACATTGCAGAATCTTCAATATCACGCATACTTAGCAATATTATTCACAAGGCTAAAAATGATGGATATTTAGATTCAGACATCACTCCTACTTTACGTGAAGGTAGACTTGTAATACCTATATCACCCTCATACAAACGTAAATTAGGTGGTATTGTACATGACGAATCAGCATCAGGCAAAACGGTGTATGTAGAGCCGGGAGAGGTTGTTGAAGCTAACAACAGAATACGCGAATTAGAGGCAGAAGAAAAACGCGAAATAACACATATTTTGCAGACATGTGCAGAATACATAAGACCTTTTATTCCTGATTTAACCGAATCATACAGATTTCTTGGTATAATAGATTTCATAAGAGCTAAGGCACTGTTTGCCAAACAAATCGGCGGAAATTTACCTGAACTGATTTCAGAAACTCACATTGAATGGAATCATGCAAAACATCCATTGCTATTTTTGAGTTTGCAAAGCCAACAAAAAGATATAGTTCCACTTGACATTATACTTAATAAACAAAATCGTATTTTGCTTATTTCAGGTCCAAATGCCGGAGGAAAATCTGTTTGCTTAAAAACTGTGGGATTATTACAGTATATGGGTCAATGTGGTCTGTTAGTACCAATGGATATAAATAGTAAATTCGGTTTATTCAAGAATCTTTTTATTGATATTGGTGATGAACAATCTATAGAAAATGATTTAAGTACTTACAGTTCACATTTAAGTAATATGAAAACCTTTCTTAGAGAAGGTAACGAACATACTTTATTATTAATTGACGAATTTGGTACAGGTACAGAACCAATGATTGGTGGGGCCATTGCAGAAGCAGAATTAGAAGTTTTTAATCAAAATAGATGCTTTGGTGTGATAACCACGCACTACACTAATTTAAAGCATATAGCATCACAAACAGAAGGGCTGATTAATGGCGCAATGTTATATGATAGGCATAAAATGGAACCTCTTTTTCAATTAGACATAGGTAATCCGGGTAGTTCATTTGCTATTGAAATTGCAAGAAAAATAGGTTTGTCGGAACAAATAATATCTAATGCAAGCAACAAGGTAGGTTTAGAACATATTAATTATGATAAGAACCTACAAGATATTGTGCGAGATAAACGCTATTGGGAAAGCAAACGCCAGCAAATAAAAATCAAAGAGAAAAAGATGGAGGAAAACTCCAATGCTTTAAAGGCACAATTAGATACTATTGATAAACAAAGAAAAGAAATAATACGTCAAGCAAAAGAAGAGGCCAGGCAATTACTTGCTGATACCAATGCAACTATCGAAAATACCATACGCGAGATAAAAGAAGCCAAAGCCGAAAAAGAAAAGACTAAAGAAATTAGACATAAGTTTGAAGAAACAAAAAAAGCCATAAGAGAAGATTCTCAAAGCATCACCCCCCAAAAAAATCAACAGGCATCAAACAAACAATCTAAAGATAAGGCTCTAAATATTGGTGATTACATAAAATACAATGACAATATAGGTCAAATAATTTCAATTAAAGGCGAAAGAATCAATGTTGCTTTTGGTCAATTAGAAGCTGTTTTAAACATTAAAATGGTTGAAAAGATAGGACGCAAACAATTTAAGGAACAACAAACAAAGATAAATTACAATTTTGTAAGTCCCGAAACCAATGAAGAAATAAGACAACGAAAATTAAAATTCAAACAAGATATAGACGTTCGTGGGCAAAGAGTCGACGAAGCCGTATTGACTATAACTTATTTTATTGATGACGCAATTCTTGTTGGTGTAAGTTCTGTTAGAATTTTACATGGAACAGGAACGGGAGCATTACGACAGGCCATACGAGATTATTTATCTACAGTTTCAGGAGTAAAGTCATTCCGCGATGAACATATACAATTAGGCGGTGCAGGTATTACAGTAGTTGAACTAAAAGACTAAAACAAAAAACAGAAGGCTAACACCTTCTGTTTTTTGCTATAATAGTTTATGTTTGATTATTGAGCAAAATCTGTTGGAGTATACAATGGTTTTGTATTACATTTCTTGCATCCGAATGTGAGAACTATACCGGCTTGTAAATTAAGTCTTTCGGAACGATATGGTATACCTTCTTTTGAATAATATAAAGGCATATAATCTCCTGCAACATATATGCTAAACGGCGGTAAGCGAAGATTAAATCCTAGACCTAAGGTCGAAAAACCTCCACTGATAAATGAATAGCTTGCCGATAAACCAAACCAGCTACAAGGTCTTAAATTATACGCTAAAGTCAATTCCTCTGAAAAGCGACATGCATTAAGATCTGTACGCGACAGCAAACCTACACTCATCATATTCTTTAAAAATGAGTATTCAATACCTACATACATTTTTGCATTCATTGCAGACACATAAGGACTTGCGTTAACATCATATACATAAGACGCTTGCAAAGCCTTAAGCAATGAATCTGCGTAATTTACCTGTTCTTCAGGCTTATATTCAATTCCTGTAAATGTATAATCAATATCACCACCTGCTTTATGCGAATTTTGCCAGTACATAAAACCAACATCTTTCAATGACAATGAGATGCTCAACTCGGGTAATGGTTTGTACTCTCCGCCCAAATCGATAGCAGCACCTATACTTGGTTTGTATGATTGCAAGTAGTCTTTAAATTCTGTAGGATAATTAATTTTTGTTATATGCCCTTCATCGTCTAATTCAACAGTGATTCCGGGAACTGAAGCTCTGATAGAGCCATTACCATTTAAATTCCATTCATCAATCGAAGCATCTAAATTAAATGAAGAAAAAGATGCTCTGGCATTTGCTAATCCCATCAACAAATGAAGACGAGCACCAACTGTCCATTGTTCATTAATTTTGTGCGAATATGCTCCCGACATATCAATATAAACACTCGCATCAGCAGATGTTGAAGACAGATTATATCTGTTAACACCTTCAATATCAGGTGTACCATACAATGCCAACTTAAATAAATCTTTAGGTAAAGTACCTGTCAAATCTTCACGAGCAGATAGATTAAAGCTAAAATATCCGCGTTCTTTGACTCTAAAACCAAAACCTAAAATTGATACTGATAATTCTTGATGAATTATTGTATTATTCTTGATTGATTTATACAATGCGTCTCTATCACCATAATCAGGATGCAATGATGTAACCATTTTACCATCCTTGTACTGAATAAAATCATTAATGCTTATTGAATTATTACCAACTTCCAAACTAACAGTAGAAATACCAGGAAGTTCTACGTAAGTTCCGCAAATAGGACGAAGAGCCGGATTCATATACACACGGTATGGCAAATAATCCATGAAATACAGATTGCTGACTTCGGCAAAAACAGCTAAAGACGACAAACAAAACAATATTATGAATAAAATATTTTTTTTCATTTTATTTTCTCCTTTAATTATCGTTGTTTTGTTCCGGTTTATAACCGATTTTTCCAATAACATATGCACCAAGTTTAACATCTAACCAGTCGTTCGATTTAAACCATACGTTACACATCAAATCATTATCAACTCTGTAGTCTAATACAATTCCTTTACAACTTTCAGAAAAAATCTCTAATTGCTCATAATTAAATTTGATATATGTTTTTGTTTCAGCTGTCGCTTCCGTAACTTCTCCATCTGCATTTACAGGAGCCGCATTAATAGTAATATCAAGTTCCAATTCGGTTAAAATTTGTTGCTTGTTTTCGTCAATAAAATATACATGAGCCAATGCTCCTACAGGCAAGTGATTAATATGTACCATTTTTACAGCTGCAACTGTAGTATCGGCAATTGTAACAGGTCCAAGATCAAATGTTCCTATTGATATAGGAATTGTATCTCTCGAATTAATGTAGAAATTTTTATCCGGATCTGTCGAATTCCCTTCAAATTGACAAAGTAGTTTTGTATCAATATCTAAATCCATATCACTATCATCAAAGAAATATGACACAACCGGTACTAAGGTGTCTAAAGGCCTGATTGTATAATGATATTCAATTGAATCACCATTAATTGTAAACAAACGATTTGTGTGTCCATATTCACGATCAAATGTTTTTTCTGTTGTTTTGATTATATCCGATACGTCAAAATTCAACAATTCTTCTCTTGTCAATCCTGCAATCTCATCTAATGATGGATATTCAAGTACAAAACTTGTACTCATACTTCCATTAAAATCAGCATAAACAAATTCTCCTGTTTTAGAATCAAAAACTTTCACATAATCTAATGTATAATTAGCAGGAATACCTATATTGCTCTCACACGTAATATTGATTTTGGGATCGTAAAATGGCAAGAAAAAACTCCCGTTTTGCAAAGTTTTCGTGTAGGTAAATGGCATTTTTTTTGTAGTTTCGTATATAACACGGTCAGGTCCTAAATAACCATAAGTTACTCTTGGCTTTATTGTTCCATAGTCACATGTTAAATGAACGTAAAAACCGCCAGGTATTACATCGGGAGAGATAATAACTCCTTCTACTTGAATAGTAAAACTCTTATTTCCATAAAATTTAAGCATAGCTGCATCCATGGTAATAGGTATATCTATTGACCCATTTGTCAAATCTGCTCTAACTTTATTCTCAGGATATAAAATAGGATCTAAAGATAATTCATTGGGATTAAATATTAAATCCACATAAGAGCCTGCCTGACATGTGAGATCTGAAGTTATTTCTATATGTAGAGTTTGGTTTTTAGCATACAAAATACTATCCAAACGTTCATTAGGATTTGTATTTATATCATCAAACGTATAAGTCAAAGGCATGGAAATGTTTCCACGATACGGATCTAAATTATAAGTCAAAGGCATGGAAATGTTTCCACGATACGGATCTAAACCATCTGCGACAATAGAAACTTCTTTTGTAAATATTCCTTTCGGATACATTTTTAAATGGCCAACTATTTCATTACCCATTTCTTCAATGTTCGATCCTTCCAAGTATATTTCATCACCCTCGTTTACTAAGCGAAATGAGCCGAAAGAATCAGGCAACATTTTTATTAAATTAAGATTGGAATGTCCTATTGGTCCTGCCAATGTCATATCAAGTCCTATTTCCGTATCAATTTCTTCAAGAAGAGAATAATTTGGATTGACACAAGAAAATAAACAACAAGACAATAAGCCTGTTAAACTTATTCTAACAAGATGTTTTATCTTCGTCATAGTTTAAATTAATTAATTTATAATCGCAAAAATAAACAATAATATGTATATGTAAAAATTATTTAACAAAAAACGTATCAGGGAAATTAATGAGATACAATTTTTCTGTTGCACGTGTAACTGATGTATATAACCATCTGACAAAAGACTTATCCATTTTATCGGCAGTAATCAATCCCATATCAATATATACATGTTTCCATTGACCACCTTGAGCTTTATGGCAAGTAACTGCGTATGCCGATTTTGCTTGTATTGCATTCAGATAAGGGTTATCTCTCATTTTTTTGTAACGTTCACGCTTATTTCTGATTTCAGCGTAGTCTTCCATGACTGCATCGTATAGGCGCTTATTTAATTCTTGTAAGTCAAATGGAGTTTCTGACAACAAAGAATCCTCTAAAAATAATGCATCTATATCCATATTGTAATCTACAAGATGTAAACTTACTTCACGAAATGAGCACCCATAAATTGTTCTTGCTCCGCGTGTTCTAATTAATTCAGCAACATCACCATTTGCAATAAAATCAAGACCATAAGGGAGTCCTACCGTATAGTTGTTTTTTACTATCATAAGAAGATCTCCATTTGATAAAACATCTTCCCTATATAATATTCGCCCACGAATCCCATTTGCATACATACCTGCACGCTTATTAGATCTTGTTATCACAATGGTTTCATCCTCTCCAACCTCACGATATGAGTTTTCCATGCACTCTAAAAAATTCATCCCATCTACTCTTATCACATCATTAAACTCCTTAAATGCAACAGCTTGAGGATTATCTATAAGCATTCTAAGGCGTGTGGCGTTTTGAAGGATACCGCTTTCTTTAGCTTGTCTTACAACCTGGGTTAAAGTATATTCAGTAATGGTTAATCCGAAAGTTTCTAAACTACGCACATCCAATGCAGGGCTCTCTTCACACATAACAGGCGGTAACTGTGCCGTATCTCCCAACAATAGCAATCTACAATTTTCGCCTTGGTACACAAATTGTATTAAATCATCAAGAAGATTACCCGAGCCAAAAATTTTTTCGCCGGAATCAGCTAACATAGATGCCTCATCTACCACAAAAAGAGTATTTTTGGCCTTATTGTAAGCTATTTCAAAAGCACCACCTATTTCAGGTTTACTTTGTCTATATATCAATTTATGTATTGTATGAGCCTGAATGCCTGCATATAATGACAATACTCTAGCAGCACGACCTGTCGGCGCCGATAGCACAATCATTTGCTCCATTTCTAAAAACGCTTTAACCAAAGCACCAATCACAGTTGTTTTTCCGGTTCCGGCAAATCCTTTCAATAAAAAAAGGCTTCTTTCTTCGCGATTTGTAATAAAAACCGACAGAAGATTTATCAAATCAACTTGTTGCCTAGTTGGCTCAAAACCAAAGTGAGCGAGTATTTTATCTGCAACATATTTTTCTAACATGATTCAAAGATAAATACATAAAAAAAATTGTGCAAATAAATAAAATTCTATACATTTGCGAAGTTAAAAAGCAAAGATATGGATAAAGTATTAAAAATCGTTCTAGCATTAGCTGCAATATGCCTTACATGGCTATGCTACCAAAGCATCAACACTCCAATTGAGTTTAACGAACAACGCGATTCTCGAGAGAAAAAAGTAGTATCTAGATTGGTTGACATTCGTCGTGCAGAAGTAGAGTTTAAGAACATCAAAGGAGATTACACTACAAATTTTGACACCCTTATAGCTTTTGTTAAAAATTCAAAAGCAAAAATAGTTTTAAAAGAAGGTGTTTTGACAGATAAACAATTAGAAGAAGGATTAACTGAGCGCGAAGCTGTAAAACAAGGTATTATCAAACGTGATACAACTTACGTAAGCATGCTTGAATCTTTATTTGGTAAAGATTATCCTATCGATTCTATAAGATATATACCATATTCTGAACCAAGACAAGAATTTGAATTAGCAAAAGCAGAAATCGCAACAGGTGCTGCAGGAATCAAAGTTAAAGTAATGGAAGCAAAAGCCCCATTTTCTGTATATCTAAATGGTTTGGATAAACAAGAATTAGTAAATCTAATTGAATTAACAGAGAAACTAGAAAGATATCCAGGACTTAAATTTGGTGACATCCAACAATCAAACAACAATGCCGGAAACTGGGAATAATCCGGATTTACATAGTCTATCCATCCGCATCTCTACGGATGGATTTTCTTTTTGTACAAACAACGAAAAAAAAGAATTATACTTTACAAAGAAGGATCCTGATTTTAATCGTTGTAAAGCTATTTGCCTTTGTGAGCCCTCACTACAGAAAGATTATGGCAAGACGACTATCTTTTATAATGGCATTTTCGCAACTTTAGTTCCAAGCACAATAACCGATTCAACCAATTTAGAATCAATACTTCTGTTTAACTTTCCTGAAATATCATCCGATAAATTTGATTACATATCAAATGCTGTAATCGGATATGACATAACATATATTTTCGCTATTCCAAAAGCATTACACAATTTTTTAGATGATACTTTCCCTGCTTGCAAAATTATGCATGCAAATTCTATAACTCTACAAATAGCCTTGAAGGATTCAAAAAAGCAAGGAGAAAAATTAGTTTGGGCAGATGTATCTAAATCAGAAGCATATATAATATTGGCAGAAGAAGGCAAATTAAAATTCGCCAACCGATTTGAATTGACCGGAGATAAAGATATCCTATACTACTGTGGCTGTGTATTTGAGCAGTTTGCTTTATCACAACACAACGATAAACTTTATGTATCAGGAGATATAACATGTATAGACACGCTGCAAAATTATTTTGCTAATTGTATTTATA
Source organism: Bacteroidota bacterium (assembly GCA_022708465.1). Lineage (GTDB taxonomy): Bacteria > Bacteroidota > Bacteroidia > Bacteroidales > Paludibacteraceae > Enterocola. The sequence goes on from JAKIYQ010000018.1 coordinate 24,148, forward strand.
AAGAAACAAATATATGCGTATAATAAGCGGTTTATATAAAGGACGTCATTTTACACCACCTGCAAACCTACAAGCCAGACCAACTACTGATTTCGCTAAAGAAGGATTATTCAATTTATTGGACAATCGAATGGATTTAAGTGGTATCAATGCATTAGATTTATTTTCGGGAACAGGCAGTATTTGCTACGAATTAGCATCAAGAGGAGCCAATTCTGTAACAGGCATAGAACAAAACTATAAGCACGTTGATTACATAAAAAAAACAGCATCAGTTTTAAAAATAAATTGTTTGCAAATATTAAAAGCAGATGTATTCAAATTTTTAGAGACCTGCCATACGCAATACGATTTCGTTTT
>JAKIYQ010000072.1:0-5507 GCA_022708465.1 Bacteroidota bacterium
GGTCGATATCAGGAAGGGCTCCCCTACTTATGGAAAATGGTATGGAATTAGACTTGATGCAGAAACAAAAACACAATTTTTTATTCCTCAAGGATTTGCTCACGGATTTTCCGTTTTAAGTGAAACGGCAGTTTTTACATATAAGTGCGATAATTTATATAATCCGGCATTAGAAGGTGGAATACAGTTTGATGATCCCGCATTAGGAATTGATTGGATGATACCTGCCGACAAACGCATTATTTCCGATAAAGACACAAAACATCCATTGCTAAAGGATATACAAACAAACTTCGTATTTTAATTATGAAAAACATATTAGTAACAGGAGCATACGGGCAATTAGGTAACGAAATACGCATATTCTCTGCCAATTATCCACAATACGGATTTATTTTTACAGATGTTGATACATTGGATATATGTGATTTAGAGGCAATTGAGAAGATAGTTTCAAGCAATAATGTAGCGTATATCATAAATTGTGCTGCATACACCGCTGTAGATAAAGCAGAAGACAATGAAGACTTATGCAGAAAACTTAATGCCGATGCTCCCGAAAACTTAGGTAAAGCAGCCAATAAATACAAAGCAGGCGTTATTCACGTTTCTACCGACTATGTTTTTGATGGTTCTTCAAATATTCCATACTCAGAAGACATGAAAACATGTCCTGCATCTGTTTACGGCAAAACAAAACGCGAAGGAGAAGAAAAATTAATGGCAGTATGCCAAAAATCCTTCGTTATCAGAACAGCATGGTTGTATTCCGAATTCGGAAACAATTTTGTAAAGACTATGATAAAACTTGGCAAAGAACGCGAAACATTATCGGTTGTGTTCGACCAAATAGGAACTCCAACCTACGCAGCTGACCTTGCCAAAGCCATATTACAAATAATGGATTATGCCATTAACAATGAAAACGACAATAAATACGGCATCTATCACTATACAAACGAAGGCGTTTGCAGTTGGTACGATTTTACTTTAAAGATTCACGAACTTAGCAATATTACAAGCTGCAAAGTATCTCCTATCGAAAGTAAAGACTACCCCGCAAAAGCACCACGTCCGTATTACAGTGTGTTGAATAAGAGCAAAATAAAACAAACATTCGGCATAGCTATTCCACATTGGGAAGATGGCCTTAAACGTTGCCTTAAAGGATTAATTTAGTGACAGAAGAAACATACATATTAGAAACAGCAGATCCTATACTGTTTTGCGGAGTTAATAATGCAAATATTCATCTGCTGAAAGTACTGTTTCCAAAAATCAGAATTATTGCACGCGGTAATGCAATAAAATCTATGGGTGATGATGCAGATGTTGTAGATTTTGTAAAAAAACTCAGCCTTATAGAGCAACATATAACCAAATTCAACACCATTAATGATGCTGTTATAATTGACCTCGTAAAAGGCAAAGAGCCGATTGTAAGTACCACTGCCGAAAATCTGATTTTGTTTGGTTTAAACGGAAAAGCTATTACTGCACGTACCGAAAATCAACAAAAACTCGTTAAAGCCTTTACAAATCACGATTTAATGTTTGCAGTAGGTCCTGCAGGATCGGGCAAGACATACACTGCTATTGCATTGGCAGTAAGCGCTTTAAAGAATAAGCAAGTACGCAAAATAATACTGAGCCGTCCGGCTGTTGAAGCAGGCGAAAAGTTAGGTTTCTTGCCGGGTGATATGAAAGACAAGATTGACCCCTACTTACAGCCATTATACGATGCATTAGAAGATATGATTCCTCCTTTTAAGCTAAAAGAATACTTAGAAACACATGTTATTCAAATTGCTCCATTGGCTTTTATGAGAGGAAGAACATTGAGTGATGCCGTAATCATATTAGACGAAGCACAAAATACTACATCTCAACAAATTAAGATGTTCTTAACAAGGCTTGGTTTTAATTCTAAAATGATTGTAACCGGAGATATCACACAAATAGACTTACCTAGTGCAAAGCAATCCGGACTTATAGATGCAATGCATATTCTTAAAAATGTAAAAGGCATTGCACATATCGAATTTGATAAGAATGATATAGTAAGACACAAATTAGTAAGTCGAATAGTTGAAGCCTACGAAAAGCGCACAGAACAAAACTAATAATAAATAAACATCATGAATGCACTAACTACAACCAACTTTAGTTTTAAAGGACAAACAAATGTTTATCACGGCAAAGTACGTGATGTATATAGTATCAACAATGATACACTTATAATGGTAGCAACAGACCGTATATCTGCGTTTGATGTTGTGCTACCCAAGGGAATTCCTTTTAAAGGACAAATGTTGAATCAAATTGCAGCAAAATTCTTAGACGAAACTGCAGACATTGTACCTAATTGGAAAATTTCAACTCCCGACCCTATGGTTACTGTCGGATATCGTTGCGAAGGCTATCCTGTAGAAATGATTGTACGCGGATACTTATGTGGTAGCGCATGGCGTGCTTATAAAAGTGGAGTTCGCGAGATATGTGGAGTTAAGATACCTGAGGGCATGAAAGAAAATCAAAAATTTTCTACACCAATTATTACTCCTACAACCAAAGCAGAAATCGGAATGCACGACGAAGATATTTCAAAAGAAGAAATTATCAAGCAAAATTTGATTTCGGCTGCAGAATATGAGCAACTCGAAAAATACACCTTAGCTCTATTTGCAAGAGGCACAGAAATTGCAGCAAAACGCGGTTTGATTTTGGTTGATACAAAATACGAATTCGGTAAATGCAATGGCAAAATCTATTTGATGGACGAAATTCATACACCTGATTCATCACGCTATTTTTATGCAGAAGGATACCAAGAACGTTTTGAAAAAGGTGAAGCACAAAAACAATTATCTAAAGAATTTGTTCGCGAATGGCTTATGGACAATGGATTTCAAGGAAAAGCAGGACAAAAAGTTCCTGAAATGACAGCTGAAATAGTAAAAAGCATCAGCGACAGATACCTTGAACTATTTGAGCATATTACTGGAGAGAAATTTGAGAAAGCAGAATCAGAAGACATTCTTAAACGTATAGAAAACAACTTAAAAAAAGCAGGTTTTTAATCATTCCTACACAAAAGCATAAATTATGCCTAAGAACATATCTGACATACGAAATATCATCAATGGTTCATTAGACAAACAATTACTCGGGCGAGCATTGGCACAATTACAACTACTTGTAAATAACGCCGATAGCGAGCGTTTGGAAGAGATCAAAAACACCTATCGGTATTTATTACAATACTTGTTTGATGGTGTTGAAGATCCTGATCGTATCGATATTTTTCGCCGTCTATTAAAAGAAACTTACGAACTTACAGATGATGTATGTGCAGGATATATGACAACGGCATACAGCGAAAATTCATGCTTTTCGAAATTGTGGAATGTTAAACGTTTTACTGACGAACAAATTAAATATTGCAGCAAACTAAATTCTGACGGAGACAAAATCGATACAGCATTAGCAGTAGCTGCAATAACCCTTAATTGCTTACGCATATTTGACGAGCATAAAGTGCTTTGTTTAGCAGATTTTTGCGACAACAAACATCAAACAACAGCTTTACGCGCATTAACAGGGCTTGTAATATGCCTAACCATACATCAAAAAAGGCTACAATTCTATCCTGCTATAAATAACAGACTCAACTTGTTATTCGACAACAAAGATACCGTTAAGCAGACACAAGTAATTGTAAAACAACTCATTAGGAGTAAGGAAACCGAACGTATCACCAAAGATATTAGCGAAAATATCATCCCCAAAATAGCGAAACTTGCGCCTAAAATTCGCGAGAAGATGGATGAAAGCAACTTCGACTCTGAAGATTTTGAAGAGAAAAATGCCAATCTGCAAGATATAATAGCAGGTAGTGAAATTTCAGAAAAGATGAGAATTTATTCAGAATTACAAATGGAAGGTTCTGATATAAATATGAGCACTTTTTCGCAACTAAAAGGTTTCCCGTTTTTCAATCAAATAGAAAATTGGTTTATTCCATTCTACAAAGAGAATCCTGCTGTAAGTCAACTATTTCAAGAGCAAGCCGATAACAATAAATCTCTAGTTTCATTTCTAACTGACGACAATTTTTTATGCGATTCAGACAAATACTCGTTTTGCATAAACTTGAGTATGATTCCTGAAACATACAGAAAATCAATGAGTAATCAGCTACGTATGGAAAGCGAACAGATGAAGGAAGATGTAATACATCCAGACAAGTCAGCATCCATCACTAATCGTTATATTCAGGACCTATATCGTTTCTTTAAATTATTCAGAGATAAAAAGGATTTTGAAGATATCTTTACTTATAAATTCGACATACACAAAGCACCATTCTTCAGATTAATAAATCCTGATAATGAATTTTTGCCCAAATTGGCAGATTACTTCTTTACAAAAGAGCAGTACGAAAATGCCTTATCAGCATACCTGAAATTAGAAACATTCTCAGAGCCAAATGCCGATTTATATAAGAAAATAGCATTCTGTTATCAAAAAACATTATTCTATACTCAAGCTATTTCGTACTACGAAAAAGCCGATATAATCGAATCAGACCAATTAGGAACCTTGCGTAAACTGGCATATTGCCACAGAAAATCAGGACAATACAAAGAAGCCTTAGACTATTACATTCAAATTGACAAACTAGATCCTAATAATTTGAACACTATTTTTAATATGGGTATGTGTAGTGCAGAATTACGACTATACGATAGTGCATTAAACTACTTTTATAAAATAGATTTCTTAAATCCTGACAAGAAACAATCAATGAATTATCAACTGTATTTTGGTCATTGTTTGTGGGCAACAGGCAAACGAAAAGAAGCAATCAATTGCTATCGTGAGTATATACCATTTTCAAAATTAGACGAAATATTACGATTAGCTCCGGTCGATTTTACGGAGCAAGATATTGCCTTTATTATCGATTACTTGAGGTACAATAATGTTGAAACAGACCTGCAAAATCCATAACTAAGGCGATGCCTATATGGATAACTATTCCACCCCAAATGTGACGTGTCTGATAAGCTAAGGCTCCTAAAATATATCCCCCGAATATAGATGATATAGCCTCACCAATAGGCTTGCCGAAATGTATAGCGCAATACATTACTGCCATAGGTACAACTGCGCTGCGTCCAACAATAGCAGCCATTCCAACAACCAAACATCCTCTAAAAACCCATTCAGTACCTACATAATGGAAACAATATGCCATGCTGTTAATAAGCGCCAATTCAGCATCACTCATATCAAAAGCACCATGATAATACCAAGGCTTAAATAATGGATACATAGATTGGAATTCGGAGGTATATGATGCAGCAATAACAAATGGTACTAAAGCCAATAAACACAATAAATATGTAGAAACATGTTGATGTGATGCCGATATGCCGTATAAATTTTCCAAACGCCTGTCAAAGGTCAGTTTAGCCAAAATAAGAAAAGGCAGTGGCATAAAT
>JAKIYQ010000073.1:0-5492 GCA_022708465.1 Bacteroidota bacterium
AAATAATGGAAAAAGTAGATGAACTTGATAAAGAGATTCTGCGCATTATAATTAAAAATGCTAGAATTCCATTCGCAGAAGTGGCTGAAACATGCGGTGTATCGCGTGCTGCTATACATCAAAGAGTTCAGAAATTGATGGATACCAGTGTGATAGAAGGTTCAGGATATGCAGTTAATGCTCAAAAATTAGGATATTCAACATGTACATATATAGGAATCCGTCTTGAAAAAGGTTCTATGTATAAAACTGTTGCGCCTGAATTGAAAAAAATTCCTGAAATAACTGAATGCCATTTCACAACAGGTGCATATACGATGTTGATTAAGTTGTACGCACGTAATAATGAACATCTAATGGAACTTCTTAATGATAAAATTCAGGAGATACATGGAGTTGTTTCGACCGAGACCTTAATTTCACTTGATCGCAGTTTTCAGCGCGAGATACCTATATTTTAGTGCAATAATTCTTTGTCTGAGGTTTACCAATAAACCACAGGACAAAGATCTTTGCGTTTCGGTTTAATAACATATATCAGTGATAATTCATGAGCCCACGTTCCATTCCCTTCTGTGGACACATTGAAATCGCATATATAAAACAGCTGAAGACCTTTATAATGTACGCCAACCATAGCAGATGCTATATTAGAGTCTATAAAGTTACTCTTAAAAGCGACACCTAATATTAAAGGTTTAAATGCAACTCCTGCACCCAAATATGCTGCATTAAAATTATATTGGTGTTGATAGTTTGCATTGATGAATAAGTATGTAGATGACAGATCTCTTTTTTTATACAAGCCGCTCTGATGTTTAAAGTCGTACACATAATTTATGTGGGCAACATATTTTCTATAAATTTTATTCCTATTCTTATCGATAAAGCCATTGTCCGGTTCAGATAAGTGGTTTGCTGAAAATCCTATTGTCAGTTTATTCTCCATAACAAAGGCAATACCGGCAGAAAAGTCTCCAATAATTCGATTATCATTTTCAAAACTTTCAAGTGTAGTAGGGTTGATGCTTCCTGAGTTGGGATCGTATTGGTCTTCAAATATAAGATTGCCGTATCCAAAATAATTTAAGAACAGAGAACCCTGTATACCTAAACGAATAAAATATCCATCTGATAAACGTATATTATGAGAGTATACCAGCGCAAATTCGTTAGTTTGGAATATTCCGTTAGACATATTATCGTAAGTGTAGGCAAAACCAAGAGAGCACATCTGCTTATAAAAATTTTGGTCGTATGATATACGTGCGGTATGATATCTATTACCTAAATTCATCCATTGTTGGCGATAATTAGTAGCAATACGTATGGCGTTTGCATTACCTGCCAATGCAGGATTTAAACTAAATGGGACTATGTTATGATTGCTGAAGGTATAGTCTTGTCCGTTCACTTTTACACAAAAAAGCAAGATTAAAATGATAGTGCATGACAAGAACTTCTTCATGTTATTTATCTAACAATTGTAACATATCCTTTTTCAGTTCCTGATTTGACAACACCCTTATAGTCGCTTGTATAATTAACAACCCATCCATATATACCCCATGGACAAGGAACTCCTTTATAATTTCCATCCCAACGATCGGCTGTACTTTTTCCGGAGTATACAATTTCTCCTAAACGGTTATAAATAATGAATTCGAATTTTGTAAAATACTCTCGTGCTTTAAATCCAAAACTGTCATTCAGTTCGTTTCCATCAGGTGTAAATGCATTCGGTGCCCAGAAATCTCGCCACGTATATACAGCTTGTTCTCCCGTGTATACACATCCGTAAGCATCTACCGCAACAATATTAATTAAGAATGAATCTCTGCCTGCTATATTGTAATTGTATGTAATATTATTTCCTACTAAAATATCAGAATTATCATCCATATTCCAATTCCATGTTGTATTTGTTGGTGTGATTCCGGTTAATCTAACTTGACTGTTACCTTCTTCAAGGTAAGTAGGGTATACTTCAAAGTGTATGCTGTCACGTGCTTGCGGAACTAGCAGTACGCTATCCTTATTAGTTGAACATCCATTAAAGTCTGTAGATCTTACACGTACTAATGTTGTTTCGTCAAAGTCAAGTAACAATTGATCAGCAGAATTGTATGCAACCTCAGACATGAACGGAATACTTTCCCATGTATATTCATTCCCTCCGCTAGCTCTCATAATTACAGTATCAGGCTCATTAGGGCAAGCTTTCTTATAATCGGTTTGCAAAATTAATTTAGATACTTTATATACATCTACTTCAAATTCGGCATCATCTTGGCAACCATTGGCAGCAATACCTGTAACGGCATAATGTTGACGTTTTCTGATTGAATCGGTTATGAATGCAGTTTCTTCTCCCGAATACCAAATGTATGATTCAGCTCCTGATGCAGCTAAACGGAATGGAATACCCGGACAAACAATTTCATTACCGGTAATATTTACGGTAGGAGGTGTTTTGACATTTATTCTGATGTCGAGTGATGCAGTACATTTTTGTAATGAACCACTTAATCGTATTATTTGATTACCTTGGGGTTTTAATTTTAATACCGGTGATGTTGATAAAGTGTCACCGCCATAGGTCCAATTGTAGCTTGCAGCACCTTGCCCTAATAATACTATCGAATCGCCAAGGCATGTTATCGTATCTCCATCAAAAGAAACAATAGGCTCTTGTACTACATAAACAAAATGTGATGCATAATTTGAACATCCTAGATTATCAGTACCAACAACTTTAAATGTTCTACTTTGCGAAAGAATTGTTTTCATGGTAGGTCCTGAACTCATTGCAGCATCATTCCAATGATAGGTTTCTGCTCCCGAAGCATTTAATGTAGCTAAGCCGTCTCTGCAAATGTCTTCATCACCGGTAATTGTTATTGTTGGCAATTGATTAACGGTAAGGTCAAACGTGTATGTGTTGGAACATCCATTATCTCCTGTTCCGACAACACTATATTGAGTCGAATAATTAGGTGATATTACTACAGAATCTTCATATACTTCGTTGCTCCATCTGTATGTTTCAGCTCCTTTGGCAGTTAATGTCAGAGTATCGCCTTTGCAGATAGATTTTTTACCGTCAACCCAAATTGTAGGAGCACTCTTGGTATAAATAGGAATATATAGTGTGCTTTCGCATCCATTTAAAGTTCCTGTTACCCAAAATTCAGTACCCGGCTCCGATATGGTTGTGTAGTAATCATTTGTTGAGCCATCTTGCCATTCGTACGAACTTGCACCGGACATTCTTATAGTTACTTCTTCTTTTACGCATACAGAATCTGATCCATGTGGTATTAGTTCCGGTATTGGCAAACAATGAATATTAAATGATGCTTTGTTTTGGCATCCCTTATCATCGTAACCTACAACTGTAAATGTACTATCTTGGCTTATATGCGGATATAATGTATTGCCTGCATAATTGCCATCCCACAAATAATACGAACCACCATTTGCTTTTAATTCTGTGAAGCTATCATAACATATATCGCGATTACCATCAATAGTGATGTGCGGTAAAATGTTAATATTTACTCTAAAGGTATCTGTTGATGCGCAACCATTAGCAGCAGTTCCTGTAACAATGTAATCTGTTGTTACAAATGGTGATACGTCTATGCTTTGCGTCAAATCACCTGTATTCCATTTGTATGAACTTACATTACCTTGTGTGGTAAGGATAGTGCTTTCTAGCATACAAATTTCGTTTTTACCTATAATTTCAATAACAGGTAATGATTTAACTACAATAGGTATTGTAAGTTGAGCAGAACATCCTTGCGTTGTGCCGGTAAATGAGTATGTTGTGCTGTATTCGGGTTTCGCTACATAATTACTATTTATAGTTCCATCATGCCATTGATATGCATTTGCACCATCTGCTTGTAGAATTACTTTTTCGCCGTGGCATATTGTTGTTTCACCGGTGTAAGATAATACAGGTATAGATAACCGAAGAACTGTTGTACTAGCTGAACTTTTACAATTATTCATATCAGTACCAACAACGGTAAATAAAGAATCTTTGGTAATAACCGCTTGATAGTTTGCTCCTGTTATTGTTCCGTTCCATATGTAAGATGCGGCTCCGGAAGCGACAAGTGTTGCTGTAGAACCGTCGCAAGTTCCATTAGGAGCATCAATCGATATTTCGGGTAATGGATTTACTGTCAATAAAAATTCCGCATCAGATGAGCATCCATTGGTATCAGTGCCGCTTACATTATATTGCGCCGTACTTACCGGAGATACGGTTATTTGTTTGTCGGTGTGTGATGCTGCATCTTTCCATAAATAAGTGTCAGCACCATTAGCAGTTAAAATTGTCTCTTCTCCAAAGCAAATAGCGCTTGAACCTGAAATATATACAGATGGAAGAGGCAATACTGTTATAGGAATTTCAATGCTTGATGAACAAGTTTGAGTTGTTCCATATACAATTAATAGTGTATCTTGTTTAGGATTTATAGAAACCATGCTACCAACACTATTATCATTCCATCTATATGCGCTAGCTCCTTGTACTGTAATTCGAGATGTTTCACCCAAACAAATTTTGTCATTACCTGTATATGTAAGGATTGGTAAATCAATTTTTGTAATGGTTTTTGTAGCCGAACTTTGACAATTGTTAAGGTCAGTACCGATAACTGTAAATATAGAATCTTTAGTAATAGTAGGTTGATAATTAGCTCCCGGAATATTACCATTCCAAACATATGAATTTGCACCCGATGCGCTTAGCGTAGCAATTGCTCCATTACAAACGGCGTTTGGTGCGTTAATACTTATAATGGGTAAAGGATTTACGTTTAGTGTAAATTCTGCGTCTGAAGAGCAGCCATTACTGGATGTTCCGGTAACATTATAAATACTCGAATTTAAAGGATTTACAACAATCGAATTACCGGTACTTCCTGCTGCATCTTTCCAAAGATATGTATCTGCTCCATTTGCTGTTAACGTTGCTGAATTTCCAAAACAAATTTTATCCACTCCCGAAATATAAACTGAAGGTAATTGCTTAACAACAATAGGAATATTAATTGTTGATGAGCATCCTTGCAGAGTACCGGTCACTATTAATAAAGTGTCTTGTATAGGATTTGAAGCAAAACTATTACCTGTTGCATTCTCATTCCATCGGTATGTACTTGCTCCGGAAACAGTAATTATTGCCATTTCTCCCTTACAAATTTCATCATTACCTGTATGTGTAAGGATTGGTAAATCGATTTTGGTAATGGTTTTTGTAGCCGAACTCTGACAATTATTAAGGTCCGTACCAATAACGGTAAATGTAGAATCTTTAGTAATAGTAGGTTGATAATTAGCTCCCGGAATACTACCATTCCAAATGTAAGTATTAGCGCCCGAAGCAGTTAATGAAGCATTATTACCATAACAAATAGCATTAGCTGCGTTTATGCTTATTACCGGCAAAGAGTTTACTGTTAAAGTGATTT
>JAKIYQ010000019.1:0-23626 GCA_022708465.1 Bacteroidota bacterium
TTAATCATGCGTATATCTGATTCCAAGTTAGAGAAATCAGCAGATAATAAAGAAGGTGCGATAATGTTCATAGTTTTTTTTGCAAAGATAATTAATTTATTCCTTTAATCTTTGCTATTTTAATTACCACCTTTTGATGTTTGAGCTTGGTAACATGCTGCAAAAACCAACAATTTGTTTATTGTGCTTTGTTTTGGCTCTAAAAGAGCTTCTTTTGTGTTTGTTTTATTACCTTGATATGGTAAATAAATAGGAGTAAATAATTTCATAGGCATTATTGATATTTATATAAAGAACGTCAACACTTTAATATTATTGTATGCTTTTCATGTTTTTTTGAGAAAAAATAAAATAAAATGAATGATACAAAAAGAGAGCGCCGGATTAACTTGTAATCTGACGCTCTTAACAACAAATTGATTATTGTTTTATAGTGAAAATGATAGATTTTTTTCTTGTGCAGTTTTGCGCATATTGAGTAGGGCGTAGCGCATACGTCCGAGTGATGTATTAATACTTACTCCGCTCTTTTCAGAGATTTCTTTAAAACTCATATTTTTAAAAAAACGCATTATTATAATTTCGCGTTGTAATTTTGGAAGAGTTTCAATTAAAGCATGTATTTCTTTAATTGTTTGATTTTTAATGAAATTATCCTCGATATTCTTGTCAGACAGACTAGCATTATTAAACAAGCTGTAGTCTTCATTATCAGCCAAAACAGTATTACTACTCTTAATAAGGCGCAAATAATCTATTACCAAATTATGAGCAATTCGCATAACCCAGAATCTAAACTTGCCATTTTCCGTATAATTGTCTTGACGAATACAAGTAATAACTTTGATAAAAGTTTCTTGGAAGATATCATCGCTTATGTCGTGATCTTTGACATAAGAGTAGATATGGGTGTAAATGAGATTTTTGTAACGAAGTAGCAAAAACTCGAAAGCTCTATTATTACCCGATGCATACAATTTTACTAATTGTTCATCGGACATTTTTTCTAGTTTGTCCATAACTTTACCGATAAAGGTTTATCTATTAAGTAAAGTGTCTGACTATAGGCTTTCGGTTTATTTGTTATAATTATTAAGCAAAGTAAAAAAATAATTCAGAATTGGCAAAATAAACCTATTCTTTTAACAGCAAAACCTATTATATTTTATCTTAAATGTTAAAAAATAGGCAAATAAATCATATTTACTTGCCTATTTCAATGTCTATATTTTAAAATGTATTATTCAAACATTTTATCGATAAGTTCTTTGTATTTTTCAATTGCATGGTTACGCTTAACTTTTAGCGTAGGAGTTAATAAACCATTTTGTATGGTCCACTCATCAGCAACCAATTCAAATCTCTTAATCTTCTCTGTTTCACCAAAGAAACTATTGTATTTGTTGATTTCTTCTTTGAAACGGCTTTTTATTTTTGGATCTTTAATGATTTCTTCATTGTTTGTGTATAGCACTTTGTGTAGACGGCACCATGATTTCAAAAATGCAAAATCAGGAACAATTAGAGCTGCCGCAAATTTTTGATTTTCACCTACAACCATTACGCAATCAAAAAATGGAGATTGCGAGAATTTTTCTTCAATTATAAATGGATTAATGTATTTACCCATTGATGTTTTAAAAATACTCTTCAATCTGCCGGTTATAATTAATAGTCCGTGCTCGTTAAAACGACCTGTATCGCCTGTATGTAACCATCCGTCTTTATCAATCATTTCTGCAGTTAATTCAGGAGCTTTATAGTAGCCTTTCATAACATTGTGTCCGCGGCATTGTATTTCGTTGGTTTCCTTGTCAATACGAACTTCAACACCTTTTAATGGTAAGCCTACAGTACCTGCAGCACGACAATATTTACCACGAGTACTAACAGCTATTACAGGAGATGTTTCTGTCAAACCATATCCCTCAAATACAGGCATTCCTATTGCTGAGAAAAATGCAGCAATACGTGGTTGAATTGCAGCACCACCTGAAACTACAATGTCAAAATTTCCACCAATAGCTTCTCTCCATTTGCTGTATATAAGTTTATCTGCTATACGCCATTGACTTTCATAAAAAGCACTGCGATTATCTATTTTATATTCGAATGCAAGATTTAAAGCCCAAAAATAAATTTGTCTTTTACCGAATGGTAATTTTTTGCCTGCAGAATATATCTTGTCGTAAATTTTTTCGAGTAAACGAGGTACACAGGTCATCATGGTAGGATTTACTTCCTTTATATTCTCGGCAATTGTACCTATACTTTCAGCATAGTAAATAGACATCCCTAAATATTGATACATGTATACCATCATTTTTTCGTATGCGTGGCATAATGGTAAGAAACTGAATGCTTTATCACTCCATTTAGCAGGAGTGTCTTTCACTCCCATTACTTGCATTACTATGTTGTTATGTGAAAGCATAACACCTTTTGGCATACCTGTTGTACCTGATGTATATATCATACAAGCGACATCCTCAGGTAGTATTGTGCCTTTAATCATTTCAATTTGTTCAAGATTAAGGTTACTTTTCCCTAAATCAATTAATTGAGCAAAATATTGATGTCTGCCGCGGTCAATAAATGTGTAAATACCTTTTAGTGTTGGAACTGTTGGTAAAATACTTTCTATTTTACGTAATAAATCTTCGCCTTCCGAAAATACGTATTTTATTTCGGCATGATTTAAAATATAATTATAGTCAGATGCACTGATAGTTGGATATATAGGCACAGGTATTGCACCTATTTGCATGATTCCCATATCCAATATATTGTATTCAGGACGATTAGAACTGATAATTGCTATTTTATCACCCTTTTTTACACCAAGTTTTAATAAGCCTGCACTTACATAGTTGGCTTGATTAATGTAATCGTCCAAACTATATTTTTTCCATTCGCCATTTCTTTTGTATGCTAATGCAACATCTTGATTTGGTTTAATTTCTTTGTAATGTGACAGAAGATCAAATAGTCTGGTTACTTCCATGTTTATAAAATTTTAGGATTATTTACGCAAAGCTTCAGAACCGCCTACAATATCAATAAGTTCAGTTGTGATAACTTCTTGTCTTGCTCTGTTGTATAATTGTTTAATAGTGCCAATCATTTTTTCCGCATTTTCTGATGCAATTTGCATTGCTGTTGTTCTTGCTCCATGCTCGGCTGTTGAAGAATCGAGTATGGTTGCGTATAAGCGCATACGAACAACAATTGGTACTAAGTCATTAATAAATGTGTTTCTGTCAGGTTCAACAAAGTACAAAGTATTGGTATTTGTATTTTTGTCAGTTTGTGTTGACAAAGGTAAGAAAATTTCTCTACTAGGTATTTGAACTCCTGCGTTCTTATAATGATTATAAAGTAACTCAACACGATCAATTTTTCCGGATAAGAACAAATCGGCTAATTTAATAGCTATGTCAGATGACAATTCGTAATTGGGCTTGTCTGCTGCATGTAAAAAATCAGTACAGATTTCCACATTCAAGCGTTTTGCATAATCAGCTATTTTTTTGCCGATAGGGTATACCACAATATCTATTCCTTTGTTTTTATACTCAGATAAAGCCTCATTCAACAAACGAGCTGTATTTGTGTTGAACGTTCCACATAGTCCTGTGTTAGATGAAATAGCTACTAGTGCAACTTTCTTGATTTCTCTTGATTGTGCTAATGGTATATTTAATTCTTCTTTTTCGATAGAACCAATATATTGAGCTAATACTTCAGTAAGTTTGTCTTTATACGGCAGAAATTGTAAGGTCATATCTTCAGTTTTACGCAATTTCGCAGCAGATACCATTTTCATGGCTGATGTGATTTTACGTGTTGATGATACCGAATTGATACGTGCCCTTATTTCCTTTAGTGATGCCATATCTATTATTTAAATTGTTCTGCCAAACTTAATGCTTCTTGTTTTAATATTGCTTTCATCTCATCGTCAATGATACCTTTTTTGAGTTGTTCCATAATATCTTTTTTATGTTTTACGGACAATAACTCCAAGAAACTCTTCTCAAAATCGGCAACTTTATTTTCCGGAACGTTTCTAAGCAAACCATTTGTTCCGCAGAAGATGATTGCAACTTGTTCTTCTACCGATAGTGGCGAATACTGATGTTGTTTAAGTATTTCAACATTCTTCGCACCTTTATCAAGGACTGTTTGTGTTGCAGCATCAATTTCAGCACCAAATTTCGAAAAAGCTTCCAATTCACGGAATTGAGCTTGATCAAGTTTAAGTGTACCCGCAACTTTCTTCATTGATTTAATCTGTGCATTACCACCAACACGCGATACTGATATACCTACGTTAATTGCCGGACGAATACCTGCATTAAACAAGTTTGATTCAAGGAATATCTGGCCATCAGTAATAGAAATTACGTTTGTCGGGATATATGCAGAAACGTCGCCGGCTTGTGTTTCAATAATTGGTAAAGCTGTAATAGAACCGCCTCCCTTAACAATATCTTTAATAGATTCAGGTATATCATTCATTCTGCGAGCTACATTATCATTATTGATAATTTTAGCAGCACGTTCCAGTAGACGTGAATGTAGGTAGAAAATATCACCCGGATATGCTTCACGGCCCGGTGGACGACGCAAAATCAATGACACTTCACGATATGCTACAGCTTGTTTTGACAAGTCATCATATATGATTAAAACATTTCTACCGGTATCTCTGAAATATTCGGCAATTGCAACGCCCGCATAAGGAGCATAAAATTGCATTGCAGCAGGGTCGGAGGCTGTTGCTGATACAATAATTGTATAAGCCATTGCATCATACTTTTCTAGTGTTTGCACTAGATTAGCTATTGTAGAACCTTTTTGTCCTATGCCTACATAAATACAATAAATAGGATTACCATCTTTGTAATTTTGTTTTTGATTAATGATGGTATCAATTGCAATTGCAGTTTTTCCTGTTTGTCTATCACCAATAATAAGTTCGCGTTGACCACGACCTATTGGAATCATAGCATCAATAGCCTTTAAACCGGTTTGTAATGGTTCATTTACCGGCTGACGAAAAATAACTCCCGGAGCTTTTCTCTCCAAAGGCATTTCGTATGATTTTCCTACGATATCTCCTTTACCATCAATTGGTTGGCCCAAAGTATTAATAACACGTCCAAGCATACCTTCTGATGCCATGATTGATGCTATTCGTTTTGTACGTTTTACGGTAAAGCCTTCTTTTATATCTTGTGTTGCGCCCAATAAAACAACACCCACATTGTCTTCTTCCAAATTTTGAACGATGCCCATTGTGCCGTTTTCAAATTCAACCAACTCGTTGGCTTGTACTTGATTAAGCCCAAATATTCTGGCAACACCGTCGCTTACTTGAAGCACTCTTCCTATTTCTTCGAAAGTGAGTTTGTTTTTAAACCCTTCGAGTTCCATTTGTAGAACACTCGATATTTCGCTTGGTTTAATGTCCGGCATATTTGTAAAGTTTTGATAATTGTCCTTTTATACTGGCATCCATTCGATTATCCTCAATATCTAAGATAAAACCACCGATGATGCTAGAGTCGGTTTTTGTACGTAATTCTACGGTAGCATTACGCAACTTTGAAATATATGAAGTTATTGCACTTGCTGTTTCTTTTGGTATTTCAACCGCAGTTGTAACCGTACTCAGAACAATACGTTTTTCTTCATGATACAAACGTTCGTACATAAGTCCGATAAATGGCATATAATCTTCACGTTTTTTCTGAATAATGAATTTTATAAACAATAAAGTTTCCGCATTTGCATCTTTACCAACTGCTGTAGTTAAAAGTTTCATTTTATCTTCATCAGTTATAGTAGGACTGCTAATAGCATGTTTTAGCTCCGGAAAATCAGAAAAAGCTTTGTTCAACAGGCAAATATCAATATATACCTTGTCTTCAGAATGCTTTTCTTTGGCACTATATAGTAATGCTCTTGCATATCGTGTGGATATTTTACCGTTGTTCATGGTTTAAGAGGCTTTTATATCATCAGCAGATTCTTTTAACAAGCGATTAATATACTGACTTTGAGCTTGTTTGTCTTCTAATTCCTTTTTAAGAATTTTTTCTGCAATACTAATTGTTAAACCTGCAATTTCTTTTCTGATTTCTAATATGGCATGTTCTTTGTCTAAACGTATTCTATCATGTGCATTTTCGATAATTTTTTCGGCTTCAATTTTAGCTTGTTCTTTTGCTTCAGCAACCATTTTATCGTTTAATGCCTTTGTTTCTTTTACCATACGAAGTTGTTCTGCTTGTGCATCGGCAATAATTTGTTTACCTTTTTGCTCCAAGCCGGACAATGTTTGTATCGCTTCGTTGGCTTTTACCAAAGAATCAGAAATATATTCCTGACGTTGTTGTATAGATTTAAGTATGCTTGGCCATGCAAATTTTGCTAATACAAAAAATACAATGGAGAAAGCTAACAACATCCATATTACTAAACCGGATTCTGGAAGGAATAAATTCATGTTATGGTTTTTTTATGTGTCGAGAATTTTAAACTCTCGACACATGATTTTTATTACTGCAATAAATTATAATACGATTGCTAACAAGCATACGATGATAGCAAGGAATGTAGCACCTTCAATCAAGGCTGCTGCAACGATCATGCTAGAACGAATGTCGCCTGCTGCTTCCGGTTGACGAGAAATTGCTTCCATTGCAGTACTACCAATACGACCGATACCAAGACCTGCACCAATAATTGCTATAGCAGCTCCCAAACAGGCACCTAATTTTGCTAAAGATGCGCCGGCTACGGCGGCTTGAAGAATAATAGATAACATAACTTTAGTTTTAAAAAAGTGAATACTTTATTATTAATTTTACTAATCATTTTTTTTGTTTACTTGAGCCACAGACAAAATTTCTTCTTTTTTTGTTTTATGGTGTGGTTCAACTTGGGCCAATCCTATAAATATGGCAGATAACAGAGTAAATACATAAGCTTGAATAAATGCAACCAATAACTCAAGACAATACATAAATACGGAGAATAACACTGAAATAACGACTGTTGCATATCCCATTGCAGCACCCATAACTGCAGAAAATAAGAATATTAAAGTAGTTAAAACCAGAATAATCATGTGTCCTGCGAAAATATTTGCAAACAAACGTACCATCAATGCAAAGGGTTTAGTTAGAGTAGATATTATTTCTATCATTTGCATCAATGGAATAGGGGCTTTAAGCATAAGCGGAACGTCCGGCCATAATATTTCTTTCCAATATTCTTTTGTTCCGAAAATATTTGTAATAAAAAACGTGAACATTGCTAATATCAAAGTAACAGATATATTTCCTGTTAGGTTTGCTCCGAATGGGAATATTGGTATCAATCCCATTAAATTATTAATCAGGATAAAGAAAAATATTGTTAGTAGATATGGTGAATATTTCAGATATTTTTTGCCTACAGATGGCTTTATTACATCATCTTCAATGTACATAATAACCATTTCTAATAGATTTTGCTTCTTGTTAGGCACATTAAGTGGACGTTTCTTATACGAAAGCGCCATCGGTACGAAAATAACAATCAGCAAGAAACAAGAAAAAAGTAGGGCAAATACATTTTTTGTAATTGATAAATCGAATGGTCTTACAATCTCTCCTTTCGAATTTGTTTCAACAATTTTTCCGTCGTAGGAGCCTCCTTTTTGAATAAAAAATCCATTATATGCTTCTCCTTCAGTTACTTTGGTTGATAAAAAAGAAAACCATCCACGTTCTTTACTATAAACTATAACGGGAAGAGGAATTGCTATAGGGTGCTCATGTATTTCAGTTATATGGTATTCGTATGCATCACCTATATGTCCAAAGAGGATGCTTGATACATCAAGGCTTTTTGCACTGTCTTTTTCAGTTTTAATACTATCAGATTGTATTGACTCTGAAGCGTATGTGACAGAGCAAGAAAAACTCAATATCAGGATGCATACTAATATGTTATATAGTTTTTTCATGCAAGATACATTATCTAACTTTATGTTTTGAATAATTTAATCCTATCCATGTTTCTAATGCCAAGAAAACAAAATAGGCTACAAAAAATCTAATATATAAACCGATATCGCTTTTGTTGATTACAAAATAAACCAATCCTAATATTATGATTGATACAAGCAATTTCAAACTTTTGAAAATCATAAACCAAGACATGGTTTTTTTCTCCATGCTTACAAACTTGCAATATATAAATTCTGCGGATATAAAGAACAATGGAACAATCAAATAATCAAGGCTATAATTACACTTAAGAACCAATTGATGTATAATTGTCATTATAAGTTCTAATACAACAGCAGAAATTGCTACAATATAATAATAACGTTTCATCATGCAACTTCAACACATATTGTAACAATATTGTCGTGAATTTCTACAAAACCACTTTTTATTTCAAATAACACTTTTTCTGATTCAGCTTTAGCTTGAACAGAAATAGTTCCTTTATCCAGAATAGATACAATTGGAGCATGATTTTCCAATGCAGTAAATGAACCATTTTTACCCGGCACTGTAATTGCAACAGCTTTACCAGAGTATAATGTTTTATTTGGAGCTACTATGGATACGTTCATAATTTTTAATTATTACTTTCGAATAATAATTTTTCACCCTTAGTAATAGCTTCATCTATATTACCAACTAAATTGAATGCAGCTTCAGGATATTTGTCAGTTTCACCATCCATAATCATATTAAAGCCACGTATTGTTTCTTCAATTGGAACCATAACACCTTTTAGTCCTGTAAATTGCTCTGCAACGTGGAATGGCTGTGATAAAAATCTTTGTACACGTCTTGCTCTGTGTACTGCAATTTTATCTGATTCAGATAATTCTTCCATACCTAAGATTGCAATAATATCTTGCAATTCCTTATAGCGTTGAAGCAACTCGATAACGCGTAAAGCTGTTTTATAGTGTTTTTCGCCTACTATATTAGGATCTAGGATACGAGATGTTGAGTCTAGCGGATCAACAGCAGGGTAGATACCTAATTCTGAAATTTTACGGCTAAGTACTGTCGTAGCATCCAAGTGACTGAATGTGGTAGCAGGAGCAGGGTCTGTTAAGTCATCAGCAGGTACATAAATAGCTTGAACTGATGTAATTGATCCATTTTTAGTTGATGTGATACGCTCTTGCATTCTTCCCATTTCTGTGGCAAGGGTAGGTTGGTATCCAACAGCCGAAGGCATACGTCCTAGTAAAGCAGAAACTTCCGAACCTGCTTGTGTAAACCTGAATATATTATCAATAAAAAACAGAATATCATTTCCTTTACCATCTTTTGCATTGGCATCACGGAAAGATTCTGCAACAGTAAGTCCAGACAAGGCTACAGATGCACGTGCGCCTGGAGGTTCATTCATCTGTCCGAACACCAAGGTGATTTTTGACTCTTCAAGTGCTTTTGGATCAACCTTTGTTAAATCCCAATCACCTGCTTCCATGCTCTTTTTAAACTCTTCACCATAATTTATTACGTTAGATTCCAACATCTCACGTAACAAATCATTACCTTCACGTGTACGTTCACCAACGCCGGCAAATACCGAATATCCACCATATCCTTTGGCAATATTATTAATCAATTCCATGATTAATACAGTTTTACCAACACCGGCACCACCAAACAAACCGATTTTACCACCTTTTAAATAAGGTTCAAGTAAGTCAATAACCTTAATACCTGTGTATAAGATTTCTTTAGATGTAGCTAAGTCTTCAAATTTAGGTGGCTCACGATGAATAGGGTATTCATTTGAACGGTCAATGGAACCAATACCGTCAATGGCATCACCTGTAACGTTTAGCAAACGACCTTTAATCTGATTGCCGATAGGCATTGAGATAGGTGCGCCCGTTGGAGTTACTTCCATTCCGCGTACCAAGCCATCTGTAGAATCCATAGCAATTGCACGAACTGAGTTCTCGCCGATATGCTGTTGGCACTCTAAGATTAGTTTTAAACCATTTGATCTTGTTATTTGAAGAGCATCATGAATTTTTGGTAGATTATCTCCTCCTTCTTCAAAATACACGTCCACAACCGGACCTATAATTTGTGTGATTGAGCCATTGATTTGAGCCATAGTTACTTTCTAAATATAGCTTGCTTCCACAAGCTGTTTTTAACGGCTTCAAAGTTATCTTTTTTTTTCTTAAAACAAGAATTTACTTGCGTTTTTTTTTGAACAGCCCATAAAATGCTGATATTTTTAATATAAAGATGATATAATTATAACAAATTAAAATATCGATAATGGCTTTTATTTAATACCCGGAAAGGAATCGACTATTTTAACTGTAATGTCGGGGAATGAATTGACAAGCTGTACTTTTATTGTTGGGAAAGAATCTACAATTTTTACTTTGCCGCATTCATCAGCAAAAGAATCTACAATTGTTACTTTAATGTCAGCAAAAGAATCTACAATTTTAACCTTGATGTCGGGGAATGATTCCACAATTTTAACTTTGCCATACAGCGGAAAAGTCTTTCCGTCTTTTGTGATTGTGCAATTGTCCTTATCGATGCTAACTTTAGCAAATATTGAAATAGGGAGGCATAATAGCAATATGAGTAGCAGTTTTTTCATATAAAATTGATTTGCAACAAGACAAAATAATAACTGAATATAAAGGTATCAAAAAAAATCAATTTATGAAGTAAAATTAAATTTGTTGATTTACTTGGTAATTATCTAAAGACTTCGCTTTTTGCTATTTTTTTTATCATAAAATATGATTTACTTTGTACTATGTCATAAGTTGACAAAACTACAATGTTAATTTGCAAAAACAAAGGGAGAGAGATACAAGCATGCTTTTGAAAATATATTTGAGAACTGAATGATTTTATAACGATTAGGTAACATTTTTAATATCAATTACTATGAAAGACAAATTAAAGGATCTTTTATTCCTGAAAGCCCTATTGGCATCAAACAAAGAGTTAGTGGAGATGAAGAACAAAGTCCGCAAGCAGTTCGGAGAACCGACAATAGAAGAGGAGATAGCAATCTTGGAGAAAGAACTCAAGGAGGAAGGGAAGTAGGGGTTAAGGGTGAGTGGTTATGGGTTATGGGTGAAGGGTGAAGGGTGAAGGGCGTGTAATGTTTAATGTGTAATGTGTAGGGGCGAATTGCATTCGCCCTTTAAATTCACAATGCGATAAATTTCAACATTGGATTATACACGATTACACAATTCCACGATTACACACTACACGATTACACGATTACACGATTACACACTAATATATTTTGTCACCTTGAGATAAATACGTAGTTTTGTATCACAAATACGCAATATATCATGTTTTCTATTAGAAAATCAGCAATAATATTAAGTTTTTTAGCGATTATAATATCGGTAAATGCTCAAACATATACCTCATTAAATAATGAGGATTTTGCAAAGCAACTTAAGAATAAAAAACTGCAGCTTGTAGATGTGAGAACTCCAAGTGAGTATGCAGCAGGGCATCTTCCAAAGTCCATTAATATAGATTTTAAAAATCAAGATTTCGAGAAAAATATATTAAAACTAAAGAAGAAAAAGAAAGTAGCAGTTTATTGTAGAAGTGGAGTTAGAAGCAAAAAGGCTGCCGAAATTCTATCAAAAAACAATTATGTAGTGATAGAATTAAATACAGGAATTTCTAAGTGGAATGGTGATATTGTTACTGAATAGAGAAAATTAGTAATATTTTACTGAATCTTGGTGGGGTAAATTGAAATATCACGAATAAAAACAGGTCAAAATAATCGTTTTACCCCTTTATTTAACAGAATTCACCCCTATATAACACATTTTTATCCCATTTGGGTGAGATATAGAGTATAAAAAGGGAGGTAATCCCATTTGTTTTATTGATTGAGTTTAGTGTACTTACTTTGCAGTCAAATTAATGGTACACTATTATGAAAATTATTGGAACAGGAAAAGCTTTGCCATCTTTATCAGTAACAAATGATATGTTGGCTGAATTTTTAGATACGAGTGATAGTTGGATTAGCACGCGTACAGGAATTAAAGAGAGAAGATTGCTATCAAAAGACAATTTATTGGGTTTAACAACTGACGCTTCGCGTTTAGCTCTTGAGAATGCAGGAATTACAGCTGCAGATTTAGATTATATTATATGTTCTAATGTTGCAAATAAATATGTAACTCCGGCATTAAGTTGTATATTGCAAGGCGAAATTAACGCAACATGTCCTTGCATTGATATTAATGGGGCTTGTGCAGGTTTTATTTATGCATTAGATATTGCAGAATCATTTTTGCAGACGAAGCCATATGTTAATAATGTATTAGTTGTTTGTGCAGAAGAACCATCACGTTTTACAAATTGGAAAGAACGTAGTACAAGTGTTTTATTTGGAGATGGTGCAGCTGCAGTTATTTTATCAAAAGGAGATGATTTAAAATCGGCATTGCTTACTACAACAAGTAACGTTGATGCCTTATATTATCAAAGAGATTTGGAAGATTCACCATATGTTGAGAAGAAGATAGATGCAGCTCCTTTGGTGATGAATGGAAAAGATGTATTTAAGTTGGCTGTTGCATCATCAGTAGCTGATATTAGTGAGGTAGTGGAAAAAGCCGGTTTAACTTTTAAAGACATTGATTATTTTATGTTGCATCAGGCAAATATTAGAATAATTGATGCTATTTGTAATCAATTGCAACAACCGGAAGAAAAATTTCCACATAATATAGAAAGGTATGGAAACACATCGTCGGCAAGTATTCCAATTTTGTTAGACGAAATGAATAGAGACGGACGTTTAAAAAAAGGAAGTAAAATAGTATTAAGTGCTTTTGGAGCAGGATTTACAACAGGTGCATGTGTAATTGAATGGTCAAAAAGCAGTAACGAAAAAACCTAAAAAAAATATAGATCATGTTTAGAAGTAGAATCTGCGATTTAGTGGGTATTAAATACCCGATTTTTCAAGGGGGTATGGCATGGGTGTCAGAATCAATATTGGCAGCCTCAGTTTCAAATGCCGGAGGTTTAGGTATAATATCAGCAGGTAATGCTGACGCAAATTATGTAAGAGAACAAATTCGTAAATGCAAAAAATTAACCGATAAACCATTTGGTGTAAACGTAATGTTGTTAAGTCCTTTTGCAGCAGAAGTTGCAGAAGTATTGGCACAAGAAAAAGTTGCAGTAGTTACAACAGGTGCAGGAAATCCGGGAAAATACATGCAAATGTGGTTAGATGCCGGCATTAAAGTTATACCTGTAGTACCATCAGTAGCTTTGGCACAAAAAGTTGAAAGCATTGGTGCTTGCGCTGTAATTGCAGAAGGTGGTGAGTCGGGTGGACATATTGGTGATTTAGCAACAATTACACTTGTACCTCAAGTGTGTGATGCTGTTAAAGTTCCGGTTATTGCTGCAGGAGGTATTGCTGATGGACGTGGAATGGCAGCAGCATTTATACTTGGAGCAGAAGGTGTTCAATGCGGAACACGTTTCTTGTCTGCAGTAGAATGTCAGATCAGTGATGTTTATAAGCAAAAAGTATTATCAGCTAATGATACAGATACTATTGTAACAGGTAGGCGTTCAGGTCATCCTGTAAGAGCATTGAAAACTCCGTTTACCAGAAAATTTGCTAAAATGGAACAAACCGGTGCTACTGATGAAGAACTTAATGTATTTGGAACAGGTGCATTACGCAAAGCTGTAAAAGAAGGAAATGAATCAGAGGGATGCTATATGGCAGGACAGAGTGCCGGAATGGTAAAAAAAATACAAACATCTGAAGATATAATCAAAGATATTATATCGGAATGTCAAAATATACTGCAAACAGCGTCAAATAAATATTTGCAGTAGAATAAACTTTTATCGTGTTTATTGATGAAAGAAGGTCAACAATTTATTTGTTGATCTTCTTTTTTTCATTTGTTTTTGCTTCATTCCACAATTTATCCATTTCTTCAAGACTTGCGTCATTAATTTTGATACCTTTCTTACTGAGTTCGTTTTCTATATAATTAAAGCGTTTGATAAATTTTTGATTTGTGCGCTCTAGCGCATTATCGGGATTTACTTTATATAAACGAGCTGCATTAATAACGCTAAACAAAACATCACCAAATTCTTCTTCAATTTTATCCTGATCTTTATTGTCAATTTCAATAGACAACTCGTTAATCTCTTCTTTTACTTTATTCCATACATCTTCTTTATTTGACCAATCAAATCCAACACCTCTGGCTTTATCTTGAATCCTATGAGACTTTATGATAGAGGGTAAGGCAGATGGTACACCACATAAAACAGTCTTATTTTTACCCTCACGTAGTTTCAATATTTCCCAATTCCTTATAACTTGTTCGGAATTATCAACCTGAGCAGAGCTAAAAATGTGCGGATGTCTGTATATTAACTTATCACACAGAGTGTTACATACATCTGCGATATTAAATTGATTTTTCTCTTCTGCAATTTTAGCATAAAATAGAATATGAAGCAGTATATCTCCAAGCTCAAGCTTTATTTCTTTTTCGTCATTTTTGATTATTGCATCAGCTAACTCAAAAGTTTCTTCAATAGTTAAGATGCGTAGGGTATCATTTGTTTGTTTCTTGTCCCATGGGCACTCAATACGTAAACGGTCTAAAATATCTAAAGCACGTTCAAAGGCCTTCAACTTTTCTTCTTGCATAATATTAAAAGTAGAGTAGTTTGATTTTTGATTTGTAAAGGTAATAAATTTTGTAGTTTTTAGGTAAAAAAATATGTTACAAAAACAAGGCGTTTTTATTTACATCTGTAAATAAAACACAAAATCACATTAGTTTACATGCGTAAATAGACATATTTTTTACTGATTGAATAATTTTTAAATATAAACGTATAAATAAATACAAATGTATTATTATATAGTTGTAACTCTAGAAGTAAAAAATAAAATATATTTTATGTACTTAATAACCAGCTTTTTACACTGATTAATTTAAGTGATAGTATATAAAATTACATAAACAACATGTTTTGATTGTCAAATAGCTGACGTATAACAAATGCCATTACGTATTAGTTTGCATACCAGATATTTATATTGTTTATTTAATCTATATAATTAAGTATATAGGCTATGAAACATAACAATATATCAATAGATTCACACATGTATATTTACATTATGAAAGTTGTAGTTTACAAATGTACTTTACAATTACAAAAATAAAGTTTGCATTTGTAAAACATTCTTTTTACATTTGTAGCGTATTAAATTTTACAATTATGCAAGAAAAAATTCGTCTTTTATTAGAAAAAGAGAAGCTTACGCCTAAGGAATTTGCTACGAAAATATCTATTCAACCTTCAGCCGTTTCTCACTTCCTATCTGGTCGAAACAAGCCTAGCATCGATGTTGTACGAAAAATTTTGAAAGCTTTTCCTAACATTAATCCGGACTGGTTATTGCTTGATTCGGATATAATTTATAAGCATCATAAGGCTGAACAGCGTGATTTATTCAATCTAGATGTAAGTACTGCAGAAAATATTAAAATCTCAGAGCATGAAAAAGAGTCTTTAAAAGAGTCTGTAAAACAAAGTACTCCGAAAGATTCTATTGATTATCAGCCAGTTATAAGAGAGATTATTAAGACTGTACCTATAAAAGAAATTACAAGAATTGTAGTATATTTTTCAGACAATACGTATGAAGACTTTTTAGCCAGATAAAAAATAAAAACGAATTTTAATAATTTGTTATTTTTAAGTAACTTTGCGGTTTGAAGTTGAGTCTTTTTTGAACGCATAAAACAAGTCTACATGCCAAAGAAATTTGTTTCGGATTTTAAAGTTGTTTCAAACGACAAATTAAATGAATCTTATTTTAGGCTGCGTATTGCATATAATGGCGAATTACCCATTATCTTACCGGGTCAGTTTGCCGAAATACGTGTAGATGGATCTTCAACTACCTTTTTAAGACGTCCCATATCGATTCATGACGTTAATATAGATAAAAACGAAATAGATTTATTAATTAATATAGTCGGTGATGGCACACAGACTTTGTCTCGCCTTAAATCCGGAGATCTACTTAATATGGTTTATCCGCTTGGAAATGGCTTTAATTTGCTTTCTAAGGACAGTTCTGCCTTATTAGTAGGCGGAGGTGTGGGAATTGCTCCATTATTGTATTTAGGGCGTAAATTAAAGCAAAAAGGAGTTGACGTAAATTATTTACTAGGTTTTAAGTCTACAAAAGAAATAATAGCCTTAGATGACTATAATAGCTGTGGCAATGTATTTATTACTACTGAAGATGGTAGTATAGGCGAAAAAGGATTTGTGACTGCTCATTCTATTTTGTATAACTTACCCATTGATAAGATGTATGTATGTGGACCTACGCCAATGATGAAAGCAATGGCAGTATTTGCGAGCAAGAATAATATTGATTGTGAAGTATCTTTGGAAACTAAAATGGCTTGCGGAGTAGGTGCATGCTTATGCTGCATTACAGAAACTAATGAGGGGCACAAATGTGTATGTACGGATGGTCCGGTATTTAATATAAAAGATTTGACATGGCAGAAGTAAATGTAAAAATAGGAGATTTAAGCCTTCGAAATCCTGTACTTACTGCTTCAGGAACATTCGGCTACGGAACAGAGTTTGAAGATTTTGTTGACTTCTCGCGAATAGGAGGTATAATTGTAAAAGGAACAACCCTTCTCAAAAGAGAAGGAAACCCTTGTCCGCGCCTTGCAGAGACGCCTTCAGGTATGTTGAATGCAGTAGGTTTGCAGAACAAAGGAATTGACTATTTTATAGAGCATATTTACCCTGAAATAAAAGATTATAATACAAATGTAATCATAAATGTATCGGGTGCATCAGTAGAAGACTATGTAAAAACAGTAGAAAAGATTTCAGATTTAGATAAAATTCCTGCTATAGAATTAAACATATCATGTCCTAACGTAAAAGAAGGAGGAATGGCATTTGGAACCTCATGCGAATCTGCAAGTTCTGTTGTCTCAGCTGTTAGAAAGGTGTGTAACAAGACTTTAATAGTAAAATTATCACCTAATGTTACCGATATTGCTTCTATTGCAAAGTCGGTAGAAGACGCAGGTGCAGATGCTGTATCACTCATTAATACCATCATGGGAATGGCTATTAATGCTGAGACACGTAAGCCTGTTTTATCTACAATTACAGGCGGTTTATCCGGTCCATGTGTAAAACCAATAGCTTTACGGATGGTTTGGCAGGTGTTTAAAGTTGTAAACATACCAATTATAGGTTTAGGCGGTATAATGAATGCGAACGATGCTATCGAGTTTATGTTAGCAGGTGCTTCGGCACTTGAAATAGGCACAGCAAACTTTATTGATCCCACTATATCAGTGCAAATTGCTGAAGGAATTGAATCTTACTTAAACAAACATAATTTTAAATCAGTTACTCACATTATTGGTAAATTAGAAACGTGAAAAAAACTATTATTTTAATTTCGCTTTTAGCTTTATCAGTTGGCTTTGCAAGTGCACAAGACAACAAAATTGTGACAGATGTAGCTACAGCTGCATCATCTAATCAAGCGGTTTTTGTTCAGGAAGAATCTACAAAAATGTCACGCCGCGATAGTATGAAACAATCATTAAATGCAATATCTGATAAGATATTAGATCAGTTGGATGCAGATAATGCCGGAGTAGTGTTAACGAAAACTGCTGATGGTAGTTTCTCGTTTTTGCCTATTGAAAAGCCCGCTCCTGCACCGGAACCGGCTCCTGCACCTATAAAGAAATGGAAAATGGGAACCGATTTAGCATTGCAAGCAACACAAAATTTTGTTTCTTCTAACACTAGTTGGAGTTCAGCATGGTATTCAGGAGGTAATAGTAATTTAGCTCTTTTGGCAGATTTAAAGGGCTGGATCAACTATGACTACAATAAATTGACATGGGAAAATTCTTTAGAATTAAAATATGGATTATCTACAACCTTTGCAGACGATAAAGCAGGACGCCAGTTACACATGACAGATGATATTTCTAAATTAACTTCTAAATTAGGATATAAAGCATTCGGTACATGGTATTACACAGCGCAAGCAGAATTATCGACAACACTTTTTGATACTTATCCAATAGACAAAAACTACATGACTAGTTCTTTGGCATCACCTATACGCTTTTACTTATCATTAGGTATGGACTATAAATGGAGTAGTAAAACATCGGATGCAAAAGTGTCATTATTTATCTCACCTATAGCATATAAAATGGTTTATGTTAATAATATGACACATTTTAATATTGGTACACCCGACGAAACCAGTATTTCAAAAGAGGTTGGTATAGGGATTAACACACAAACAATGAACGATGCCGGTGCTTTGGTTCAGTGCAATTATAGTCAACAGTTTAATAAGAGTATTAGTTTAGAGAGTAAATTGTCTTTATATACCAATTATTTAGGTTTGGGAAGTAAAAACAATATTCCTGGATTGGAGGTTGATTGGGAAATAACAGCAAATTTTATATTATATAAGATTTTGACAGCACGCGTATCAATTCATCCTCGTTACGATTCAACAACACTGGAAGGATGGGATGATGCAAAATTGCAATTAAAAGAATTTGTTAGCTTAGGTATAGCATATACATTCAAGAACTATTAATTTAGTATATAGCTTTAAAAACAGAAAACGTTCCACATCAAAAATGTGGAACGTTTTTTATAGTATTGAAGCAAATTATTTAAGCAAGTCGGGACGAAGTCTTTTGGTCCTTTCTAATGATTGATCCATACGCCACTCCTGAATTTTAGCATCATTTCCCGACAATAAGACATCAGGTACTTTCCAGCCCTTATAATCTGCCGGACGTGTGTAAACAGGAGCCGAAAGTAAGTCATCTTGGAAACAATCGGATAGGGCTGATTGCTCATCAGAAATCACTCCGGGTATTATTCTAACAACTGCATCAACAATTATAGATGCTGCCAATTCGCCACCTGTTAAAACATAATCTCCAACTGATATTTCACGTGTAATAAGATGTTCACGAATTCTGTAATCTATGCCTTTATAATGACCACATAAAATAATTATGTTGTTCATAAGAGACATGTCATTTGCTATATGCTGATTAAAAACTTCACCATCAGGTGATGTAAAAATCACTTCATCATAATCACGTTCACTTTTAAGTTTGCTGATTATTCTGTCAACAGGCTCTATTTGCATAACCATACCGGCTTCTCCTCCAAAAGGATAATCGTCAACCCTATGGTGTTTAATATCTGTCGAATAATCTCTTAGATTATGCAGATATATTTCAGCTAAACCCTTATTTTGAGCTCGTTTTAGTATTGAATACGAAAAATTACTTTCAATAAGTTCAGGAAGTACTGATATTATGTCAATACGCATATATGTTATATTAAATTTTATTCAATAACTAATGCAAAGGTACGTTTTTTTATTGTTTTCTTAGAATTGAATCTATTAGAATCTCTTTTCTTTTTTTATCTTTGTGAATTGAAGAAATTTACTCTGTAATCTTAATGGATGCAACTTTACAAAAAATTGAAAATCTGCGCGATTTGCTTAATCGTTATAATCACGAGTATTATGTATTATCGCAACCAACGATTTCAGATTTCGAGTTTGATCAATTAATGTCAGAGTTAAAGAATTTGGAAACAGTTTATCCGCAATATGCTGATCCGAATTCGCCAACAATGCGTGTTGGTAGTGATATTAATCAGTCATTCAAGCAAATAAAACATAAATACTTGATGCTGTCGTTAGGAAACACCTATTCGGAAGCAGAGATTACAGATTTTTATGAACGTATTAAAAAAACACTTAACGAGCCTTTTGAGATTGTGTGTGAATTGAAATATGATGGAACTTCTATTTCTCTAACATACGAACATGGTAAATTAATTCAGGCAGTAACTCGTGGTGATGGTGAGAAGGGTGATGATGTTACGGCAAATGTTAGAACTATTAGAAGCATCCCACTAACATTAAATGGCAATTATCCTGATTTATTTGAGGTGCGTGGAGAAATTTTGATGCCATGGAGCGTTTTTGAAAATTTGAATAAGGAACGTGAGGAACAAGAGGAACCTTTATTTGCTAATCCTCGAAATGCAGCGTCCGGAACATTAAAACTTCAAAATTCTGCCATTGTAGCTAAAAGGAAGTTAGATTCATATATGTATTATATGCTTGGTGAGCAATTACCGGCTAATAATCATTATGATAACTTAAAAGAGGCTGAATTATATGGTTTTAAAATATCCGGTTTTACAAAGAAGTGTTCTACCTTACAAGAAATTTATGATTTTATTAATTATTGGGATTTTGAAAGGAAAAATTTGCCGGTTGCAACTGATGGTATAGTTCTGAAGGTTAATTCATTGCTACAGCAGAAACAACTGGGTTTTACGGCAAAATCTCCGCGATGGGCTATTGCATATAAGTTTAAGGCAGAAAGAGCCTGTACACGCTTAAATTCAATATCATATCAAGTGGGACGTACCGGAGTAATAACTCCTGTAGCAAACTTAGATCCGGTTCAATTAGCAGGGACTATTGTTAAACGTGCATCATTACATAATGCAGATATCATAAAAGCCTTGGATTTGTATGTTGGTGATATGGTATATGTTGAAAAAGGAGGGGAAATCATTCCAAAAATAACCGGTGTTAATACTGATGCAAGATGTTTAATTGGAGATAAAATCGGATTTATAGATAAATGCCCTGAATGTGGTGCTAAGCTTGTACGTGAAGACGGAGAAGCAGGCCACTATTGCCCTAATGAAGATAATTGCCCGCCCCAGATTAAAGGTAAAATAGAGCATTTCGTCTCGAGAAAGGCAATGAATATTGATGGACTTGGAGAAGAAATAGTTGATTTATTATATCGCAACAAATTAATAGAGACATCAGCAGACTTATATAAATTGAAGTTAGTTGATTTGGCATATCTTGATAGATTGGGTGAAAAATCGGGCCGAAAAATCATTCAAAGTATTATTGATAGTAAGCAAGTACCATTTGAACGTGTCCTGTTTGCTCTTGGTATAAGATATGTTGGTGCTACCGTTGCCAAAAAGTTAGCTTATTCATTGAAGAATATTGACAATATTGCAGCTGCATCGCTCGAAACACTTACAAGCATTGAAGAAATAGGTGAACGTATTGCTCAAAGTGTATATGATTATTTTAGAATAGATAAACATATAAAACTGATTGAAAATTTACGTTCAGCAGGCTTACAATTTCAAATTGCTGAAGATGTTTTTGAAGGTTACACTGATACATTGCAAGGTAAAATTTTCGTTATTAGTGGAGTTTTTGCCAAATACTCGCGTGACGAACTTAAAAACTTAATAGAACGTTATGGAGGAAAAAATGCCGGTAGTATTTCTGCCAAAACCAATTATGTTCTTGCCGGCAATAATATGGGACCGGCAAAATTAGAGAAGGCAAATAGTTTAAATGTGCCTATTATTGATGAAGATACATTTTTAAACATGATAGGGGAATTATGAATGCAATAACACAAATGAAAACTAAAATCGCATTGTGGATGCTGTCGAAATTAGAATCGAAACAAAAACGATGCTTTATGAATCTTAGTCAGATAAGAAGTTTGCACATTCTGTATTTAATAGACAAGCCTCTAAATATTGATGCACAGAAACAGTATAATGATTTGTATGCAATATTAGACTTTTGTATGGCACAAAAAATAAAAACAGAAATCACTCTGTTTGTTGATAAATCATTGGAAGAGCAAAAACGATTTAATATTCATATACTTACAGCAAAAGACTTTAGCAAATGGACTTGGAAGCCATTAGATGCTACCTATGCTGATTTTATGGAGTTAGATTGCGAGGTTTTATTAAACTTAAGTCCAAAGACCTGTTATCCTTTGGAATATTTGGCAGCAATGTCGAATGCAAAGTTTAAAATAGCAAACAAGAGGGAGATTCAAGGTGCAAAATACGATTTTATGATAGAAATGCAAGGCGAACAAGATACCCCAAAATCGATGTTTGATACAGTAATGTTTTATTTAGAAAAAATTCAATCAAAGTAACTAAAAAAATAGCTAACTTTGCCCCGCTAACAAGCTACGGAATATACGATGGCAACTAATTTAAAAGGTATGGGTGTTGCTTTGATAACACCATTTCAAACAGATGATTCTGTTGATTATGATGCATTAGGACGGTTAATTGATTATCAATTGTCCAGTGGCATTGACTATATGGTGATTCTTGGAACAACCGCCGAGACTCCAACTCTAACAGAAAATGAGAAGTCAGCCATAGTAAAATTGACAATAGATAAAATTGCGGGTAGGATACCTGTTGTGATGGGTTTAGGAGGGAATAATACTGCAGCTTTAGTTGATAAACTTCAAAATGATAATTTTCATGGTATTGATGCAATATTATCAGTAGTACCATATTACAATAAACCATCGCAAGAAGGTATATATCAGCATTATGCAGCTATTTCAAAAGCGTCAAAATTGCCAATAATTTTATATAATGTACCGGGTCGTACAGGTACGAATATGACAGCAGAAACCACTTTGCGTTTAGCTAAGGATTTTGATAATATCATTGCTATTAAAGAGGCTTCCGGAAATATGACGCAATTAGAGGATATCATTAAAAACAAACCAAAAGACTTTTTGGTTATATCAGGTGATGATGGTATTGCTTTTCCATTGATTACTCAAGGTGCATCAGGTGTTATTTCTGTTATAGGTAATGCTTTCCCTAAAGAGTTTAGTCGTATGGTTAGATTAGCTTTAATGGGTGATTATGACAACGCTCGTGCTATACACCATCAATTTACCGAATTATTTGATTTGTTGTTTGTTGATGGTAATCCTGCCGGTGTTAAGAGCATGCTTAATGCAATGGGATTCATAGAAAACAAACTCCGTTTACCTTTGGTACCTACACGAATCACTACATACGAAAAGATTCGACAAGTTTTAGAAGGTCTAAATGTAAAATGCTAATAAACTCACATAAGATTCTTGTTGAATAACAAGAATCTTATGGTTTACGTTGATTTTTAATCAATTTATAGCTTGTTCCGTGTTTCTTCGAGGGATGTAAAATAATTAGAGTAATTTCAGGCTTCATTCCGATTCTAAATGGATATCCTACGTATCCCATACCTCTGTTTACAAACAATATTTGATCCTTTTTTTGGTAAGGTCCGTCCCAATATTCATGAATAAACTGTGCCGGTGACCAATGAATACCTAAATGGTCAAAACCCATTTGTAGCGCGTGCGAATGCCCTGAAAGTGTAAGCAAAACATTTCTCTTATCAACAATAATATCATCCCAAATATTTGGATCGTGCGTCATCATGATTTTGCATTTGGTATTTTCAGTACCGCTTAATGCTTCATCTATATTTCCAATAACAGGGAATGGTGGATTTCCTATATTTTCAGTACCAATAAGAGCTATCGAATCATTTCCACGCCTCAAAAATATAT
>JAKIYQ010000074.1:0-5307 GCA_022708465.1 Bacteroidota bacterium
AATAAGCAACCAATTCATCTCCATTAGTAAGTGTGGTAAAATTTGATTTTGTTTGAGAGAATAAGCTTCCCACTAAACAGACCTTATCGAATTGCAACAGAGCTAATAAATCCACGATTTTTTGATGTTCATTTTGAGCCTCTTTACCTAATTCAAACATATCTCCAAGTATTAACATTTTGGGTAAAGATGTTGTTATATTTTTGAAATTACGAATAGCTGCTTCCATGCTTGTCGGATTTGCATTATACGCATCCAAAATCAATTCATTTTTGGACGTTTTCATATATTGCGAACGGTTATTTTCTGGCACGTATGCTTCAATACCATCCTTGCACTGTAATGCACTTACACCAAAATATACTCCCACAGCAACTGCGGCTAATAAATTAGATAAATTATATTCACCAATTAATGCTGTTTGGATAAAATAGGTTGAATCATCATTTTTTGTCCATTCAAACGAAACAAAAGGAGAAACCTGTTTTATTCTTCCACTCACATAATTCTCATAGTTAGTACCATAAGAAATTTGATTTGTTCCTAATGCCATTTCTTGCAGATACGAATTATCTGAATCAATAAAAATTTTACCATTTGCTTTTAGAATATAATCATATAATTCTTTTTTTGTTTTGATAACACCTTCAAACGAACCAAATCCTTCTAAATGAGCCCTGCCAACATTGGTAATAATCCCATAATTGGGCAACGCTATTTCCACAAGCTCTTGAATATCTCCAGGGTGATTTGCTCCCATCTCAATAATAGCGAACTCTACATCAGGCGTAATGCCTAATATAGTTAAGGGCACACCAATGTGATTATTTAAATTCCCTTTCGTATAGTGTACTTTGTATTTTTGGCGTAATACAGCAGCACACAATTCTTTTGTGGTGGTTTTACCATTACTTCCCGTAATTCCTAATACAGGTATCGTTAGTTTTTTTCGATGAAAACGTGCCAAATCCTGCAAAGTAAGTAGTACATTGTCTACTACAATACACCGAGCATCATGTATTTGCATTGGTTCGTCAATAATAGCATAAGCTGCTCCCTTTTCTAGTGCTTGCATAGCATATTGATTTCCATTAAAATTATCGCCTTTTAAAGCAAAAAAAATGGAATTACTTGGGCAATTTCTACTGTCTGTAGTTATGTGTGGATGAGCTAAATATAACTCATATAAATCTGATATATTCATAATGGTGTAAATATGTAACGCAAAAGTAAAAAAAAGCTAGCGATTAAGTGGAAAAAAGACAAAAAAAAACAAAATCAAGCAAAAATTTATACCTTTGCAACTAGAATTCTCATATATCATAGAATGAGACTTCATGTTATATGTTAGTTAATGCAAAATTCATCTATTTCTCTTATTACATAACAATGTTAATTTACCATGACAAAACATCTTATTTCATTTTTTTTCTCTATCCTACTAATTGGTCTTGCATCTTGTTTAAATGAGAAAGAAGATTTATCAAACAATCCACATCCGAGTGCAGTAAGTATACAAACAAATACGCTTGCCCCAGATATTGAATCGACAGTGTTTACGATTGATGAAACCAATCTTACCATAAGCAATAGTGATTCAATTGCATATGATAGTAGGATTGATAAATTGGTACCTGTATTTTCTTTTGCAGAAGGGGTAGAACAAATTCTGATAAATGGAACTATTTGGAATACAACAGATTCGATAGATTTTTCTTCTCCTGTTATTATTCAATTTAAAGCAAAAGATAAACTAACCACGGCAGAATATACTTTTAAGGTAAACAAGCACACAGTAGATCCAGAGGCTATTACATGGACTAAAAGAGCAGACAATTTTACCAACTTAACAAACATAGAAGAAATGGCAGGCTTATGGTTCCAATCACAAGCCATACTTTTTGTTCAAAAAGGAAATGAAACATTTGTGTTGAAAAGCAACAACGGACAAACATGGACAGAGGCAATATCAAGTAATATTCCGTTGGAGGTCAGCACCATACTTGTTCATAAAAATGCCATACTTGCCATTTCAAAAAATCATCATCTTATAACATCGGTAGATGGGATTAACTGGAGCATAATAAGTAGTAGTGATGAGATTTCATTTGTTAACATCTTATGTTCATTACAAAACAAAGCTTGGATAGTTGGAGATAAAAACAATATAACATATATATACTCATATAGTTCGGAATCTGAAACCATAACTGAAGTTACAACTGTTTCTGACAAATTACCGTATATTGAGGTTTCAAAGGCAATGATGAAAACGAAAAATGGTATTGAAAAATCAGTATTGATTAGTGGGAAGAACAACAACGACACTCCTGTATATTCAGTATTTTCATCTATGACTGGAGACTATTGGGTAAATGTAATAACAGAAACGGCATCATTAACTTTTGGAGAACGTATACACGCTACTGCTATTTGGCTAGACAGCAAGCTATTGTTATTTGGCGGATCAACCGCCAACAACAACAATTTGTTAGATGTATACATTTCATCAGACGAAGGCTACACTTGGGAAATAGCCTCATCAAACAAACAACTCCCTGTGGAGATTGGTGCAAGAAAAAAGATGATTGGTTTTGTGGATAGCAACAACACCCTTTGGCTAATTGGAGGTATAGATGCTTTGGGCAACATACAATCTGATGTATGGCAAGGTAGACTAAACAAATTTGATTTTATAAAACAAGATTGATATGTCAAAAACAGCACTATTTCCTGGTACATTCAACCCTTTTACAATTGGACATTATAGTTTGGTTAAACGTGCTCTAACCATATTTGATAAGGTAATAATTGCTATTGGGATTAACTCAACTAAAGAGAATAATCTTGATGAAATAGAAGAAAATAAAAAACAAATAGCCGATCTATTTAAAAATGAGAATGTAAAAGTAATTACCTATACTAATTTAACCGCAGATATCGTAAAAGCAGAAAAAGCATCTTGTATTGTTAGAGGAATTAGAGGAATAAGCGATTATGAGTACGAAAAAAATATGGCTGATATTAATAAAGAGTTATTTGAAATCGAAACCGTATTTTTATTCTCTGATTTAAAATATGCTCACATCTCCTCGTCTCTTATCAGAGAACTTAAACGCTTTGGCAAGGAATATAAACACCTATTACCTGAGAGTTAAACCATCAATTAATTGTTTATATAAACCTATTCCTTCTTCTATTTCAGAAATAAAAATATATTCATCTGCCGTATGAGAGCGGGCTGAATCCCCTACACCAATTTTTACACTTGGAAATTGCATAAATGTTTGATCAGACAAGGTAGCTGAACCAAATATTGTTGGTTTTATCGAAAGAAATCTCTTTACAAACACATGGTTTAAATCTATAGCAGAAGAATTAAGACGAAAAGATCGTGGTGTAACATCTGCTTCTACATATTGTTTCACAATGTCGAATACCTGCTGATTGGAATAACACTCGTTGACACGGATATCCACTGTAAACGCACAAGCATCAGGCACTACATTATGCTGTTTGCCCGCCTGAATCATTGTTACAGACATTTTTACTGCTCCCAATAAATCAGATTCTTTTTCGAATTGGTAATTTTTAAACCATTCAATATCGCGAATTGCCTTATAAATGGCATTTACGCCTTCTTCGCGTGCAGCATGACCACTTTGTCCTTTGGCGACACAATCAAGCACCATCAGCCCTTTTTCTGCTACCGCCAAATTCATTTGGGTAGGTTCTCCTACTATTGCAAAATCAATTTTTGGTAATACGGTTAATAAGCTTTCCATACCATTTACTCCAGAAATCTCCTCTTCAGCCGAAATGGCTAATAATAAATTATAGGATTGTTCTGTGTCTTTTAACATTAAAAAAACAGTGATTAATGATACTAAAGATGCATGGGCATCATTAGCTCCTAAGCCAATAATTCGTCCGTCAAGCAGTGTTGGCTGATAAGGAGGAAATGTCCACGAATCGCTCGGACGCACAGTATCCATATGCGAATTTAACATTAGCGTAGGTTTGTTTTCATCATACGATTTAGCAAAACAAAAGAGATTGTTTTTATGGCGTTGAACATCACAATCATGTTGTTTTAAAAAATTAACAAGAAAATCAGATTTTTCTTGTTCACTTTTACTAATTGACGGTATAACAAGTAATGATGTTAACAGTTCAATTGGATTAATAATTATTGCTTTCATATAGCTAATCTGTTAGTACTACTGTTCCAGCATCTTTGCCTATGGCTGTAGCGTTGGTTATAACTACTTTACTCACTCCCGCTTGTATGGCTTGAAAAGCATTTTCAAGCTTGGGTATCATCCCTCCCTTAATTATTCCTTGGTGCACATATTTGTTAAATAATGAAGGAGTAATTAGCGGAATAACACTATTATCATCCATTTCATCGGATAAAACACCATTTTTCTCAAAACAATACACTAACGTTACATCAAAATAAGTGGATAATGATTTTGCCAACTCACTAGCAATAGTATCTGCATTTGTATTTAGCATAGAACCAGCTCCATCATGCGTAAGAGGAGCTACTATGGGTACTATACCTTGCTGTATTAATGAGGCTACTATCTGAGCATTTACATGCTTCACATCTCCTACATAACCATAGTCTACTTCTTTTATTGGGCGTTTAACACTTTCTATAATATTCATATCTGCCCCCGTTAGTCCTAACGCATTTACCCCCAATGCTTGTAGTCCTGCTACAATATTCTTATTAACCAGTCCACCATAAACCATTGTTACTACATCCAAGGTCTGTTTGTCTGTAATTCTTCTTCCGTCTACCATTTTGCTTTCTATACCTAATTTCTCGCTCAGTTTAGTAGCAGAGCGTCCACCTCCATGTACCAAGACTTTATATCCTTCTGTATGTGCAAAATCTTTCAAAAGAGAAGCTAAACTAGCTGATTCCTCTACAATTTTACCTCCCACTTTAATTATAATCAACGACTGTTTCATGTTTCTATTCTAATAAATATAGTAGTTAAAAAAATAAGCAAGCATTCATCTGTTTTACTTTCTTGCTTTTTTCTTGTGCAAATGTAAAAAAAAGATATGTTTATTCTTATTTTTACGCTATTTTTGTGCAAATTATTTCATGATACCATGCAAAAAAGGAAAATAACAGAGTTAAATCGCATTAGTGTAGAAGAATTTCAGTCGAAAACTAAACTGCCACTTGTTGTTATTTTGGATAATATACGAAGTCTACACAATATTGGTGCTATTTTTAGAACTTGTGATGCTTTTTTGATAGAAGAGATTTATCTTTGTGGTATTACA
>JAKIYQ010000075.1:0-5276 GCA_022708465.1 Bacteroidota bacterium
TGCTTTGGTTGATTGAATCAAAATACCCTAAATTCAACAAAGAAGGTGACACAAAAGGAATGTCAATTTCTATGTGGGCACAATATGTATTAGACAATTTTGCAACCGTGGCTGAAGCAGTAAATGAGTTAGGAAAAGAATCATTCGTTATTGTTTCTGATTATATTCCGGGAACTAATAAATTTACTACACTTCACTTATCCATTTCAGATGCGACCGGCGACAATGCCATATTTGAATACATAGAAGGAAAATTGGTGATACATCATAACCCATCGTACGTTGTGTTGACCAATGACCCTCCATATGAACAACAGTTGGCAATAGCTAAATATTGGGAAAATATTCCGGGTAAAAATTTTCTTCCGGGTTCAGTAACACCGGCAGACCGTTTTGTAAGAGCTTCTTTTTTTATTAATTCCATACCACAAACGGACGATACAAGAATAGCAGTAGCAGGTGTGTTTAGTGTGATTAGAAATGTATCGGTACCATACGGCTTCAAAATTGAGGGATTTCCAAATTTATCCACAACACGTTGGCGTTGTGTAGCAGATCAAAAAGAATTGGTTTATTACTTTGAAACAGCACTCACGCCAAATACATTTTGGGTTGACCTTAAGAAAATAGATTTCAGTGAAAAAGCAGGTGTGCGAAAATTGGATTTGTCGGGCAACAAAACCTATGCAGGTGAAGTATCAGCAGAATTTAGAAAGTCTAAACCACTTCAATTTTTAGGATTATGAGCTAAAGCTTAATTAAAAATTTGAATTAAGTATTATTGTAAAGATTCAAATTACCCGATACTATTAATATCGTACGGAGTCTCTTGATAAACAAAGTAGTTTAACCAATTGGTAAATAATAAATTTGCATGGCTTTTCCAACGTACTACCGGTTTGTTGTTTGTGTCGTCATTGCGGTAATAATTTACAGGTATATTAATTTCTAAACCTTTTGCTAAATCACGTTTGTATTCTTCATCTAATGTATTTGGAGAATACTCGGAATGACCTGTAATATAAAATTCACGACCACCACGAGCCATAACCATATACACACCGGCATCATCCGATTCGGAAATAATCTTTAATTCGCGAATCTTTTCAATATCACATCTGCGTACTTCCGTATGTCGGCTGTGTGGTACATAAAATTCATCATCAAACCCTCTAAATATAGGATTCTTTTTATCAGAAACGCTATGTTTAAACACCCCAAACATTTTATGTGGTAAATCGTATTTAGGTATTCCGTAGTAGTTATAAAGGCCGGCTTGGGCAGCCCAACAAATATATAAGGTTGATGTTACATTATGTCTTGCCCAATCAAAAATGCCCTTCATTTCTTCCCAATAATTAACCTCCTCAAATTCCATTTGTTCAACAGGAGCACCGGTAATAATCATTCCATCATACTTCTGTGTGCGAATAGAATCAAAGTCTTTGTAAAACATCTGTAGATGCTTAATAGGAGTATTCTTAGATGTATGACTTTTTAATTTGACAAAATCGATTTCTATTTGCAAAGGCGAATTCGATAACAATCTTATCAAATCTGTTTCGGTAGTTATTTTTATTGGCATCAAGTTGAGAACAGCAATTTTTAGTGGACGAATCTCTTGTGTTGAAGCTCGCTCATTGTCCATTACAAAGATGTTCTCTTTTTTTAATGTCTCAATTGCTGGTAATCCTTTTGGAATATTTACTGGCATATCAATTTATTTATATGCACAAGCTAATGCTTGTTCAATGTCTGCAATAATGTCATTGGCATCTTCGATGCCTACTGAAAAACGAATTAAGTCAGGTTGTATGCCTGCTTCAATTAATTGCTCGTCAGATAATTGCCTGTGTGTATGGCTTGCCGGATGCAATACAGAAGTACGGGCATCTGCTACGTGTGTAACAATGCAAGCTAATTTAAGGCTATCCATAAATTTGATAGACTTTTCTTTTCCGCCTTTAAGACCGAAAGTAACAACACCGCAAGATGCACCATTTACAAATTGTTTCTGTGCTAATTCGTAGTATTTGCTGCTTTTTAACCCACTATAATTAACCCATGCAACTTGGTCTTGAGCTTCTAAGTATTCTGCAATTTTTTGTGCATTTTCGCAGTGGCGATGCATACGTAAATGTAATGTTTCCAAGCCAAGGTTAATCAAAAATGCATTATTAGGAGATTGTATCGAACCCAAGTCGCGCATCAATTGAACAGTTGCTTTTGTTATATATGCGACTTTACCAAAAGATTTGCAATATGCTAATCCATGATACGAAGGATCCGGCTCTGTAAGACCTTTAAATTTGTCGTGTTGAGTTTCCCAATCAAAGTTTCCACTATCAACAATACATCCACCTACAGTTAGAGCATGTCCATCCATGTATTTGGTTGTTGAATGTGTAATGATGTCGGCACCAAAATTAAATGGACGGCAGTTGATTGGAGTTGGGAATGTGTTGTCAATTATTAATGGGACTCCATTTTTATGTGCGATGCGTGCAAATTTTTCAATATCAAGTACACTCAATACAGGATTTGCTATTGTTTCTCCAAAAAGAGCTTTTGTGTTTGGGCGAAATGCTTTGTCAATTTCCTCTTCCGAACTGTCTGCATCTACAAAAGTTACATCAATACCTAATTTTCTCATAGTAACTGCAAACAAGTTGTATGTGCCTCCATATATTGATGTTGCACTTACAAAGTGATCACCGGCTTCGCATATATTAAATATCGCATAAAAATTAGCAGCTTGACCTGACGATGTTAGCATTGCGGCCATTCCACCTTCAAGGTCTGCAATTTTAGATGCAACTATATCATTAGTCGGATTTTGCAAGCGAGTGTAAAAGTATCCATTCGTTTTTAAGTCGAACAAATCTGCCATTTGTTCTGTTGTATCATATTTGAATGTAGTACTCTGATAAATGGGTAATACGCGTGGTTCGCCCGATTTAGGCTGCCATCCACCTTGAACACATATCGTGCTTAAATTTCCTTTCATTATATTTCTTTTGTAATTGGCGCAAAGTTACAAAAAAACTATCAAAAGAAAAGTATAATTATTTGAATGGCAATAGTAATATCCTACAAAAATCTTTACCTTTGTGAATATTGACGAAAAAATAATGATTGTGTATAAAAAAATAATTCTCGTTTTTATAAATCTATATATCGTTTTATCGATTCAATCGCAAGTCTTACCTGATTTTGTAAAAGCAGTGCCTTGTGATGGTGACGTGCAAACTCATCGTGTAGATATTAAAATACATCGTGTTTTAGGTGGCTTTGGACCATATTCCGGTTACGCACCTGTGATGGTCGGAGATTTAGATGGAGATAAATATCCTGAATTAGTTACCATACGTGAAGACTACAGAAATAATGGCAGTTGTGTTTTAGTTGTAAAAGGAGGAGAATGGGGAAAACATGCACTTATTTGTTTTGGTTCGGACTTCGGTTCTGACGGAGTCTCTTTAGGCTACGCATCAGGAGCAGTGGCATTGGCTCGTGTAAAAGACGGAGCAGGACGTATGATTGGCATAATATATATAGTTAATGGTACGGCTGATGCAAAAATGATACAAGCATATCGTTATAATTCAATTGAAGATATATCCCTTTGGAAAGAATCCCCTTTAATGAATAATTATTACGGCAATCCGGGAATAGCAGATTTAAATGCAGATGGAAAGCCTGAAGTTTACGTCGGCAACGAAGTTTTTGATGCATATAGTTTACAGCCTTTAGGAGTAGGAGAAGGTAATATTGGGCAGCATTTACAGCACGATGGAGCAATGTTTATGATGTCTGTAGCTGTTGATGTTATTCCGAGTAATAAAGGGCTTGAATTAATATGTGGAAATCAAATATATTCATTAGATGCATCAGGTTTAAATTTGTATCAGACTATTGGAATAAAACATGACGGATCTTCGTTAGCAGCCGATTTTGATGGTGACGGAAATATTGAAATATTAGTACGCAGTACTATGGGTAAGCTTTCAATGTACTCGCCATATAGTAATAAAGCGATATTTGTTGATGCGTATAATATGGCTTCATATCCGGCTATTGGAGATATAGATGGCGACGGATTTCCTGAAATTATAGGATTAAAAAGTAACACAAGAATGGTTGCATACAAATATGATGCAAAGCATAAACGTTTATATGAATTTTGGAGTATGTCACACACCGATATTTCATCGCAAACGCTAATGACCTTATTCGATTTTGATGGCGACGGAAAACAAGAAATAGTATATAGAGACGAAACATTACTTAGAATAATTAACGGCAGTGGTAAAAATCATATAACAGGAAAAGATACCGTTAGAGCAGGGAAACGAGTTGCGTATACGCTGTGTTCTATGAATGTTTCATCATTAACAAAAAGCGAATATCCTGTAATAGCCGATGTTGATGCAGATGGAGAAGCAGAAATAATAGTCCCGGGTACTATGTTTGGTCCATACACAAAGGATAATACTACAATAAACATTTTTAAATCTCATCAAGATAAATGGATGCCGACTAGACATGTATGGAACCAATACGCCTATGATGCACTAAATATTAATTCGGATCTTACTGTACCTTATAATCTAGTTGATAAAACATATACTTTTCCTGATGATACAAATCACTTCAATAATTTTCTACAGCAGATGG
This sequence comes from Bacteroidota bacterium, assembly GCA_022708465.1. Classification (GTDB taxonomy): domain Bacteria; phylum Bacteroidota; class Bacteroidia; order Bacteroidales; family Paludibacteraceae; genus Enterocola. The sequence goes on from JAKIYQ010000075.1 coordinate 4,678, forward strand.
TAATCATGGGTTCAAATGGAGGCTTTTGCAGATAAAATCGCCATTTTCAATCGTTTGATTTGGTTAATTCCTATTTAGTTGTTTGTAAAATATTAATCTATATAGCTTTTTTATAACTTTGCCCTGACCTTTAAAAAAGTATATGATTAAATCGATATCCAGAGTATTGCTCCTCTTGCTTTGTCTTCTTTTGAATCCTTTTCAAGAGGCATATTCTGTATGTGTACGTAATGATGCGAGTTTATCAGTATTACGAATATATTGGTGGGATGGCGGGTCTGCATGCGATTGGGGTACCAGACCTAATATGATCGATAACGGTGATGGCTGGTGGTGTTACGATACAGGTAATGCCAAAAAATTCAAAGTATCAGGCAGTGATGACAGTTTTCAATCATCAGAAATATATAATGCCGGCGGCTTCGCAGATAGATACTATATTTTATCGTCAGACGGACAACTTACCGAAACAACACCTCCTATCCCAACAGGATTATATATATCAGCAGATATACCTAACAAGGTGGCTCCTTCAACAACAGTAACACTTACTGCAAATAATGCAACATCCTTATGCGAATGGAGTTATTCTGATAACG
>JAKIYQ010000076.1:0-5072 GCA_022708465.1 Bacteroidota bacterium
ACTATCAGACAATTTCGGGCAATACTGTCCGCATCCCGACAATAACAATAAAAGGCTGCTTATTACGTATAAAACTGAGTGTTTTTTCATGGTGTTTATTGTTTAATGAGTTTTATTGAAGTTGTTTCCATTCCATTTTGATACAGCAAGAAATACATTCCATGTGGAAGATCGGAAATATAAAAAGTTTTGTTATATAAACCTACAGATTGTATACATTCTTTTAATAAGACTTTTTGCGTCACCCCTGATATATTTTGTAATTTTACCCATTAATTGCAAAGTAAGCACTCCATTAGCATCATCAGAAGATCTTTCCTGACCTATAACCACTCTACCGTTTTGTTTTACCAAGATTTGTGCATTTGCAATGAGCGCGCAAAGCATACACACTACAAAGAAGATTATTTTTTTCATTTTTTTTCATTTTTTTTGATTTTTTAGATTCTTTTGCAAAGATAATAAAGTCTTACGAAAATAAAAACGAATATCAAACTTTTATCCGTGAAGTTACAAAAGATATTTGTATTGCCGTATTTTTGTGGTACTTTTGCATGAAATTGTGTTTAATATGCCCACTAAAAAAGTCCTTACGTATACATGCCTTATACTGACAATATTTTTGTCGGCCTGCAGCACTACTAAATACGTTCCGGAAGGTCAATATTTATTAAACAAGGTATCGATTAAAACAGATAAGAAAGATCTTAAGGGAGTAAATATGCTTACTTATCTGCGCCAACGCCCAAATACAAAACTATTTGATTTTATTCCATTTAATGTTGCCTTATATAGCTTATCAGGAAGAGACACTACTCAATGGATTAACCGATTTTTACAGAAAATCGGTGATGCCCCTGTTATATACGATCCCGCATTGACAAGCACATCTGAAAAAGAACTAAAAAAACATTTGGCCAATAAAGGATACGAAAATGCATTTGTAAGTTCTAATGCTACGTTCAAGAAGAAAAAAGTTTCTGTTGAGTACATAATAAAAGCAAATGAGCCCTATCGTATAAGGAACTTCAAATACAGAATAAATAATCCTGAAATTAAAGAATTAATATATAAGGATTCGGTTAATCGAACAATACATTCCGGTGAACTATTTGATACAGACGCATTGGAAGCAGAAAGAGGACGCTTATCCGAATACTTAAAAAACAATGGATACTATTATTTTGATAAAGAGTATATAGGATTTATTGCGGATAGTAGTTTAAACACACATCAAGTTGATTTATTAATGGTAGTAAGACCTCTACGTAAGGTAGTAGGAAAAGATACATATAAGAGCGAAGAGCATAAGACATATAGGATACGTAATATTAATTACTATACGGTTAACGAACCAACAGATTTGTTAAATGATTCTATATTACAATCATTGGAATCAATTAAGTACAAAGATAGATTTGTATATTCAAACATCAAATTTATACGTCCATCTGCATTATACAATAAAACATACATTGATCCTGATAGTTTATACTCGGCTAAAGCCGTAGATCAAACATATGCAAAATTATCGGCCTTAAATGTATTCAAATACTTGGACATCTCATTTAGTGAAGTATTGGATTCATCAGTAATTGATTCAACAGCATCAGATTCTTTAAAAGATATGATGATGGATTGCGATATCGTTGTTACTCCTGACAAATCACAATCATTCAGTTTTGAAGTAGAAGGAATTAATAACGAGGGTGATTTTGGTATTGCCGGTAAATTTGGCTATAAACATAACAATATTTTTAGAGGAGGCGAATCTCTTAAATTCCAATTGCGCGGAGCCAACGAATCGATAATAGGTACCAGATCTATTTGGGATATTTCTACAGAAATAGGATTAAGCTTTCCAAACTTCTTTTTCCCGTTTCTCAAAAAGGACTTTATACGTAACAATCCTGCAAATACTGATGTTTACGCCAATTTTAGTTACCAAATTCGGAGAGACTATTCACGTATAATTGCAGGTACAGGTATGAGGTATCGCTGGCAAACTCCTAAACGAGTTAATCATCAAGTTGATCTAATTGATTTTAACTATGTATACCTCCCATTTATATCTGATTCTTTAAGTAAGACAATTGGAAGTTCATTATTAAAATATAGTTACGAAGACCACTTAATAATGCGTACCGGCTATAGTATTTCTTATTCTAACCAACATCTGCAAAAAAATAGAAGCGCATTTTCTGTACGCGGAGCATTTGAAATCGGAGGCAATTTATTATACGGAATATGTGCAGCAGCAAACGCCTCTAAAGATTCAACCGGAGCGTTTCTGGTGGGTAATATTCCATTTGCACAGTATGTTAAGGTTGACGGAGACTTTACATATAATTTACGCGTAGACAGTAAAAATTCTATTGCATATCATATCGGCTTAGGAATCGGTGTCCCATATTTAAATTCATCAATTTTACCATTTGAAAAACGTTATTATGGAGGCGGAGGAAATAGCGTGCGCGGTTGGTCGGCTCGCACCTTAGGGCCGGGTGCATACAACCCCGGGGGTACTATAGATTACATGAAACAATCCGGAGATATTAACCTAAACTTAAACATGGAATACCGCACAAAATTGGTATGGATGCTTGAATTAGCCCTCTTTATTGATGCTGGAAACATTTGGACTCTAGCAGATGAAGGTCAAGCAGGAGGTCAATTCAAATGGAATAAATTCTATGAACAAATAGCTTTAGGTTATGGCATTGGACTTCGTCTAAATTTCGAGTATTTCGTGATTCGTTTAGATTGGGGTATAAAAGCATTTGATCCCGGTCGCGCAGCCGGTCAAAATTGGCGTTTTGACAACACCTGGGACATTACCAAAGATACCGCTCTACATTTCGCAGTTGGTTATCCATTTTAAAAAACTGCTCCCTACAGTTTGGATATTGTCATTTATTATTGTACATTTGCACCCGCAAAATGGTTCCGTAGCTCAGTTGGATAGAGCAACAGCCTTCTAAGCTGTGGGTCTCGGGTTCGAATCCCGACGGGATCACCAGATTTGCAAAAAACAATAAAGCCATAACTTATAAAAAAGTTGTGGCTTTTTGCTATCATAAGAGTCAATGCTACTAATGTCTGATATATCTACCCTATGATTGATTTGAAAGTGTTATCTTTTTTATTAGCAAAGAGTGTGCTTATTCCATCCACATGAAGCAAAAAAGGAGCTCAAAATGAACTCCTTTTGCATGGTAGCGGGAATGAGAATTGAACTCATGACCTCCGGGTTATGAATCCGACGCTCTAACCAACTGAGCTATCCCGCCATAAGCCAAAAGCGGTGCAAAGGTAATAAAATAATCGGAATTCAAAAATCAAAAACCAGATTTATTTTACAAATTTTGCAGCCACCCAATTATGCTTATCCTTTTTAGACACGTATGTCAGGCCTAAACTCTCTGCTTTTTCTCGGATCATAGCCAAATCCTCAGAATAGAATCCACTCATATACAAGCATCCTCCATTTTTCAAGCACCCGACATATTTATTCATATCAGCAAGAAGAATATTTCTATTTATATTTGCAAAGATAACATCAAATTGATATGATGACAGAGATTCTGCATCTCCCAATATTACCTTCATATCAACATTATTTAGTAAAGTATTTTCAGTTGCATTTGAAACACACCAAGGATCCACATCAACACCGATTACACTTGAAGCATTTTTCATTTTTGCCAATATTCCAAGTATTCCTGTGCCGCATCCCATATCCAAAACTGATTTATTTGTCATATCATCCTCTAAAATCCAAGATATCATTGAAGATGTTGTTTCATGATGACCTGTTCCAAAAGACATTTTTGGATCAATTAAAATATTATACTGAACATCCGGAACATTAGTATGAAAAGAACTTCTAATAACACATTTATCTTCTATTACTATCGGCTGAAAATAGTTCTTTTCCCATTCTTCATTCCAATTTTTACCAGTTATAATTTCTGTTGAATACTTATTATTTTGTAATACAGTCTTTAAACTTTTATCATCATAAACCGTCTGTTTGACGTACGAACAAAGATAATTTGAATCTGTTTCGAAACTATCAAAGCCTATTTCACCTAAATTATAGGTAATAACATCAACCATATAATCAGGTATACCGACTGTTGATATTTGCACTTTAACGTAATTCATTTGGCTATTTAACAATGAGAAATTTATAATATAAAAAAAAAATCACTACCTTTGTGAAAGGTAGTTTTGCACGATAACGAAGCAAAGATACTAACTTAAATTTATACATTATGAAACGTTTCATCCTTTTTTCCGTCATAATAAGCGCAGCAATATGCACATACGGACAATACGATGACATTTATTATGAAAATTCATCTACAAAGAAGAGTTCTGAAACAACCAAAGCTCCTACTACGATTGTTATAGAAAATGACAACACACAAGAAACATATCAAGGTTCCACTCGCAGTATAGACGAGTATAATCGCCGGGAAAATTCATCTAATACAAATGAATCCGAACAAAGTTATGATAATGAGAGTCGTTCTACAGAAGATTTTCAATATACAGAACAAATTGTAAAATATTACAATCCGGAAGCTGTTACCATCAATGACCCTCAATACGTGTATATATACGAAGATGCACAAGAAGAAGTTATTGAAACAACGCCGCTTATCAATTTAACATTCGGTTTAGGATTTTACACACCGACATGGGGATATTACAATCCTTGGTACACATGGAACTGGGGTTGGTATGATCCATGGTATAATCCTTGGTACAACCCTTGGAACCCATGGCATGGCGGTTATTGGGGATACGGGCCATGGTATTACGATCCATGGGTACCAGGACCACATCATGGAGGTTACTATCACAACAACAACCGCCAACCACATTCGTCAGATGCAAGATATGCCGGAGGTAGATATAGTAGTACACAGTCATCACGTCAAGCTGTTTCCGGAGGACCTTCAAGAAATGTAGATGTAAATCGCAGCAGCGGAAATAATTCTTCCAGGGGTTCTGGTTCTAGAACTACAACCATATCCGGAAGAAGTTCAGGGAGCGGCAGTCCA
>JAKIYQ010000020.1:0-22007 GCA_022708465.1 Bacteroidota bacterium
TCCAAACCATTTTTCTATGTTTGTACGCGCAATTGGCACCCACATTGCTTGAAAATAAAATGTAGCACCACATAATAGCAATAATACTATCAATATTATTAACCATGTTATATTACGCTTTTGTTTTTTCTCAGGCCTTGAAGATGATTCTGAATTTTTTACATCTTGTTTTGATGCTGCAGGTTCTGTAATAGGTTCTTCAGATTTTTCTGTTGATTGTTCAACAGAAATTTCTATTGGCTCTTCTGCGATTTTTTTATAGCCATTATTATCTACATGTTGAGGAGGCTCCGGCACAAAAGTTTCTAAATGCGAATATGGAGCATTGATTGATTGCTTTACAGATGATTCAGGTATGAACGAGACTTTATAGCGAGCCGGTAAAATGATCGTTTCTCCGGTCGTTACATTTACACTCTTACGATCTTCAATCCACAATAATTTGAATGTTCCAAGACCTTTAACCTTTACAATTCCATCTTTCTCTAAATATTCTGCTATAACATCAACCAATTCGCGAATAAAATCTTCAGAAAACTTTTTGGTTGAATTAGATTCCTTCGCAATTATATCGGTTAGCTCTTGTATTGATATCTTTTTATTTTCCATTGTGTTCCTTATTTTTAATCTTATCCTTGTAGGTATTACTTGCCTTAAAGATTAACGCTAACTTAGGAGGTACAATCATTTGAAGTTTTGTGGTAGGATTAACAAGAATACGATCAGCTTTTTTACGTACTTCAAAAGCCCCAAAACCTTGTAATACAAGGTTTGAATTTTCTGTAAAGGAACGAACCATGCAATCTGTTGTTACATCCAACATAGCAGATACCTCTTTTTGAGTTTTTCCTAAACGATTTGATAGTTCTACTAATAATTCTTTGTTATTCACATACTTAGATTTAAGAAGTGTCTATAAGCGCAAATATATGAATTATTTCTGAATTTTAGCATAAAAATCAAATTCTTCAGCTCTAATTATTTTTACTTTGTAAAAATTTCCGATGGAAAGGCTGTTTTCATCCTTTGGAATCAATATTTCCATATCTATTTCAGGTGAATCAAACTCCGATCTGGCAACATAATAATCACCTTCTTCGCGATCTATTATTACCTTCCAAACTTGCCCTATTTTAGACTGATTCAAATCGAACGAGATAGATTGTTGAATATTCATCAATTCGTCTAAACGATCTTGCTTTACATCAAGTGGAACATCGTCTTTGTAGTGTAAATTGGCATAGGTCTTTTCTTCATCAGAATACTTAAATGCGCCCATTCTATCGAATTTTACCTTTTGCACAAACTCTTTCAATTGATTAAAATCTGCTTCTGTTTCGCCCGGATGTCCGACCATTAATGTTGTGCGCAAACAAATTCCCGGAACTTCTTCCCTTATACGTGCAAGCAAGTCGTATGTTTCATCAGAAGTAATGCTTCGACGCATCTTCTTAAGCATCGGATCTGAAATATGTTGTAGTGCAATATCTAGATAATTACAAACATTATCTTTTTCGCGCATCACAGTCAATAAAGAATATGGGAAATTTGTAGGATAAGCATAATGCAAGCGTAACCACTCTACTCCTTTAATATCAGACAAACGAGATATTAGGTCGGCTATCTTATAATCCTTGTAAATATCATAGCCATAATATGTCAAATCTTGAGCTATGACCTGAAATTCTTTAACTCCTTTAGAAACTAACCAACGAACTTCTTGTTCTATATCTTCAATTGTACGGCTTTTATATTTACCTGTAATTATGGGTATTGCACAATATGAACATGTCCTATTACAGCCTTCTGAAATTTTAAGGTAAGCATAATGTTTTGGTGTAGTAAGATGCCTCTCTAACCTCAAATCCTGACGATACTCCTTGCCTATATCAGCTATTATTCCGTTATAATCAAATTTTCCATAGAATTTATCTACTTCAGGAATTTCTATTTTTAATTCTTCCAAATAACGTTGCGACAAACAACCCATAACATATAAACGTTCCAATTGACCTGATTGTTTACGTTGGCAAAAACGAAGAATCATATTTATACTTTCTTCTTTAGCATCTCCGATAAATCCGCAGGTATTTATAATTGCAATATCGCCATTTGGATGTTCAGGATCATGCGAAACTGTATAACCTACAGCCTCAAATTGACGCATAAGAGCTTCACTATCAACCAAATTTTTTGAACAACCTAAACTGATTATATCAATGTGATTTTTGCGCATAAAACTATTTTTTACGTAGAAGTGATTCGACAAAAGCTTTCTTATCAAACAACTGTAAATCTTCCATTTTTTCTCCTAAACCTATGTATTTAACAGGAATTTTAAACTGATCTGAGATTCCTATTACAACACCACCTTTAGCCGTTCCATCAAGTTTTGTTATGGCCAAAGCATTTATTTGAGTAGCTTTTGTGAATTGTTTTGCCTGTTCATAAGCATTCTGTCCTGTTGATCCATCTAATACGAGTAGAACCTCGTGAGGAGAATCCGGAACAACCTTTTGCATCACATTACGTATTTTGGTCAACTCGTTCATCAAATTGATTTTATTATGCAGACGCCCTGCTGTATCAATAATAACAATATCTGCATGATTTGCTTTTGCAGATGACAATGTATCAAATGCAACAGATGCAGGATCTGCACCCATTTTTTGTTTAATAACCGGAACTCCAACCCTTTCGCCCCATATATCTAATTGCTCAACAGCAGCAGCTCTAAAAGTGTCTGCAGCACCTAAATATACTTTTTTACCTGCTTGTTTAAATTGATATGCCAATTTACCTATAGTAGTAGTTTTACCTACTCCATTTACTCCTACAACCATTATTACATAAGGATTTTCAGAACTGTCAAATTCAATATCTGCAAAATCAGAATTATCATTTTCTGCTAATAAATCGATAATTTCTTCTCTTAATATATGGTCAAGTTCTGAAGTGTTTACATATTTATCTCTTGCAACACGTGACTGAATTCTCTCAATAATTCGTAAAGTTGTATCAACTCCAACATCTGAAGTTACAAGAGCCTCCTCCAAATTATCTAAAACCTCATCATCTACCTTTGATTTACCTACTATTGCTCTTGACAACTTGTCAAAAACGCTATCTTTGGTTTTAGAAAGACCATTATCAAGAACTTCCCGTTTTTCTTCGGGGGTATTTTTTTTAAAAAAGCTGAAAAATCCCATAATACTAGTATTAATAAATATGCGCGATAAAGATTATTTTTCCCAAACACCTCATCCACGCAAAGATACTACATTTAATGCAAACAAAAAACCTTTCGGAATCCCGAAAGGTTTTTTAAAATATCATGTAAAGATACTATTTATTTTGCCAAATAGTCTTTCACTTTCTCATTAAGTACCATCTCTTCTTCGAAGACATAAGCACCCGTTTTAGGCGATTTTACCATTTTGATGACTTTTGCATATGCACGTCCTTCGCCTTTTTGCAATGTTGCAACTGTTTTCTTTGCCATATCTTATATCTTATTTAATTTCTTTGTGCAGAGTCATCTTTTTCAAGATGGGATTGTATTTCATCAACTCCAAGCGTTCGGTAGTATTTTTACGATTCTTAGTCGTAATATAACGTGATGTACCGGCCATTCCACTTGCTTTGTGTTCTGTACACTCTAAGATTACTTGTACTCTATTTCCTTTTGACTTTTTTGCCATGACTTAATCTCCTCTACTTTACGATTATAGATAACCTTTTTCAGCAGCACGCTTAATAGCTGCGTCCAAGCCCATCTTGTTAATAACACGCAGACCATTGGCTGAAATATTCAGGCTGATCCATTGATCTTGTTCTACCCAATAGAATTTCTTGGTAAAAAGATTTATATCGAATTTACGTTTTGTACGTCTCTTCGAGTGGGAAACATTGTTGCCGATAGCGGCTTTTTTACCGGTAATTTGACAAATTTTTGACATCGCTGTATCTTTTTTTTGTATATCTTCAAAAGAGAGTGCAAAGGAAATACTTTTTTTTTAATTACACAAATGTTTGATGATAAAAAAACAATTAAATTTCAATTGATATTATTGTTCTTGTCATTTTGCTCCAAGAGTATTTATCTTTCTCCGAAATTAGTCCTTCTTTAAATCTATTTTCATCTCCAAATTCAAAGAAATCGACCAATGCGTCTGCAATAGAACTAGGATTCGGTTCAACTACATATCCAACTTTTCCTTCCGGAACCATATCTGAAAGACCTCCTACTTTAGTTACTAACATAGGCTTTTCAAAATGATATGCTATTTGAGTTACTCCACTTTGAGTTGCCGATTTATAAGGTAAAACAAGTATGTCACCGGCACTAAAGAAGTTTGAAACCTCAGCATCAGGTATAAATCTATTAAACCACTCGACCTTTTCAACAATATTCATTTTTTTTACGCTATCATAATATGGTTGAGGATTTCCATAAAATTCGCCTGCTACAATTAATTTAACCGAATATTTATTTAATCTTGAATCAGACATCGCTTCTAACAATAAGTCTAATCCTTTATAAGGACGAATAAAACCGAAGAATAAAACATATCTAAAATCATGATCCAATCGTAAATGGGACAATGCTTCATTTCTATCTTTTAAATTGCCATACTGGTTATATATGGGATGTGGCGTAACTTTTACAGGAACATTAAATGATACAGCCCTAGTTAGATCTGTTGCAACAGACTCAGACATTGCAACAAAAGCATCCATTTTTTTTACAAAATATTTTGGTAGTATTTTATCTAACAAAGATGGTTCGTGCGGTATAAAATTATGCACCAATGATATACACTTAATTGCCGGATCTTTTTTAATAACTTGGGCTATAACTCCGTAACAAGGAGCCATAAATGACATCCAATATGCGAATATCACAATATCGGGCTTTTGCTTTCTAATTTCTCTGCCAACAGATATCCAATTGAATGGATTAATTGAGTTAATGCGTCTTAATATAGAAATATTTTTTGGCGCCTCATCGTTAGTATACTGAGTTTTACCGGGAAACAACAATGAGGGATACTGCAAAGTAAATGTATATAATGTCACATCATGACCTTCCTTTACAAATTGCTCTGCAAGACAATTATTAAATGCTGCCAGACCTCCTCTATATGGATGAGCTGTACCGAGTATAATTATTTTCATAGTGGCAAAAATACAAATTTTTCATGAAGATTTGATTACCTTTGCAAAATGAAATTTCGTATTATTGCTATTATTACAGTTGTATTAAGTTTGTCCGCATGTTCATCAAACAAACAAACTAAAATATTAGAGAATGCAAGCGCAGACTCTTCCGCTACTCTAAAATATGCAAAATGGTTTTCAATCGACTATTATCCTGATTACAAATGTGTTAGTGTAATAAATCCATGGGTCAAAAATAAAATCATAAACAAGTATTATTTGGTTAACGACTCATCCATTACAACTCCTAGTGATGGATATAAGATTAAGATTCCGATACGAAAACTAGCAGTAAATTCTTGTAGCCATTTAGGATTCTTAGGTATATTAAAAGAATCTGAAAGTGTAATTGGCATCTGCACAAAAGAGCGTATATACGACCCCATAATTTTAAAACGTTGTGCTGAAAATAAATGCACAGATATAGGAGATGCATTTGCCATTAATTACGAAAAAACGCTTTTAATACAAGCTGAAGCTGTAATGGTAAGTACTTTTAACCAAACAGATAATCATGTAGAGCGTATTCGTGATGCAAAAATTCCGGTTATTGACAATGTAGAGTGGATGGAGTTTCATATATTAGGAAGAGCTGAATGGATTAAATTTGTTGCGGCATTTTACAACAAAGAACATATTGCTGATAGTATTTTTAATGAAGTTTGCTTCAATTATGACAATCTAAAATCACTAGCAAAAGTTACAGAAAATCGACCTAATATACTACCCGGTCTATCTTTTAAAGGAACCTGGTATATGCCCGGAGGTAATAGTTTTATGGGTAGGTTATTTTTTGATGCAGGAGGTAATTATAAATTTTCGGACGATACAACATCTACAAGTTTACCAATAAGTTTTGAGGTGGCATTAAAATACTTCAAAAATTGTGATATATGGTTGGGAGTTGATGCCAATAGTTTTGAAGAGTTAAAAGCTGCAGACGACAGATTATGTATGTTCAAAGCATATCGCACTAAAAATGTATATAATAATAATAAACGCACCACCCCAAGCGGCGGTAATGATTTTTGGGAAAGTGCATTAGCTAGACCTGACATTCTATTAAAAGACTTAATAATTGCGATGCATCCGGAATTGTTACCCGGTCAATCTTGCTTTTACATAAAAAAATTAGAGTAATTATTGTATATTTGCAAGTATGACAAAACCAGCTAAAATAAGTATTAGTTTTTTGCTCCTTATAATAGTTTTATTTGCCGCATTTATTGCTGACATATTACTTGGGAGTGTCTACATTGAACCGAAAACCATTATTGAAAACTTATTAAATGGAACAATTGAGTCAGACCCTATCATAAATGATATTATTCTTAATTTCAGACTTCCTAAAGCTATTACAGCTATACTTTGCGGTGCAAGTTTAGCTACTGCCGGATTACTCATGCAAACTTTGTTTAGAAACCCACTAGCCGGTCCTTATGTTTTAGGTATTAGTTCCGGTGCAAGTTTAGGCGTTGCTATATTAGTGTTGGCAGCAGGTAGTTCAATAATTCCGGCATTTCTTGTATTTAGCGGATGGGGTCAAGTAATTGCTGCCATAATAGGTGCATCACTCATATTAATGCTAGTTTTAGGAACTTCTTTAAAAATAAATGACACAGTATCACTACTTATAGTAGGTATGATGTTTGGGAGTTTATCAGGTGCAGTTGTAAACATACTACAAAGCATAAGTAATCCTGATGCTCTAAAAATATACATAGTTTGGACAATGGGCAGTCTAAGTTCTGTAACATGGAATTACATGTATGTAATGGCTCCAATTTTATTATTCGGTATGCTTATTTCATTTTCCTTACAGAAAAAACTTAATGCGATGCTTCTAGGAGAAAATTATGCTCGTGGATTAGGTATATCAGTATTTTGGACACGTTTGGCGATAATTTTTGCAACATGTCTACTGGCCGGTGCATCAACCGCATTTACAGGACCGATCGCATTTATCGGCATCGCAGTTCCACATATCATAAGAGGCATTTTTAAAACATCAGACCACAGAATTATATTACCGGGATGTATAATAGGTGGCGCTGCCCTACTACTTATATGCGATATCGCATCACAATTGCCCGGTACAGGATACAGTTTACCTATCAATTCAATTAGCGCAATAGTTGGTGCGCCTATAATTTTATGGGTTATACTTAAAAACAAACATCTACATATCTGACATTGGAAAAAAAATATGAAATATTAAGCACTCGCAAACTCGTTATCGGTTATAAGAAAAAAGAGTTGCTACCTCCTCAAAATTTAAGTTTGTACAGAGGAGAAATGGTCTGTCTGATTGGACAAAACGGATGTGGAAAATCAACTCTAATAAGAACTCTTTCAGGTTTACAAGTTGCAATATCCGGTGATGTGACTATCAAGGAGAAAAAAATATCTCAACTGAATAATGCAGCAAAAGCAAAACTAATAGGACTTGTATTAACTGACTCTACCGAAATAAGGTCATTAACAGTGCGAGACATGGTAAGTATGGGGCGATTCCCTCACACCAATTGGTTTGGTAAATTGAATAAGAAAGACGAAGATATTATATCTCAATCAATTGAAAAAGTGCATCTTACAAATAAAAGTGATAATTATTTTTCTGAATTATCTGATGGAGAAAAACAAAGGACTCTTATTGCTAAAGCATTGGCGCAAGATACTCCTATTATTTTCTTAGACGAGCCAACTGCACACCTTGATTTGCCTAACAAAATAGACATAATGTTGTTGTTGAGACACTTATCAAATGATATGCAAAAGACGATTCTTTTATCTACTCACGAATTGGAATTGGCAATTCAAACAGCAGATAAAATATGGATGATGCAATCGTCAGGTATACAAAAAGGAGTTCCGGAGGACATGATACTGGAAAACAAAATTCAATCGAATTTTTATTCAAAACAATTCTCTTTTAATAATAAAACAGGTGGATTTGAAATAAAATATACGGGAAATAAAACTATTTGTTTGAATGGAGATGATCCGGTTTTGCTATTCTGGACAAAACGTGCATTATTAAGAGCCGGATACGTACTTACGGAAGATGCATACACTAGGATAACTGTTACAGAAAAGCCTGAATGGATTATCTATAGAGACAACAAAACAGAAAAAAGATACAATATAGAAAACTTATTATTCACCCTCAGGCAGTGATAAATTATATTCATCACGAAGCCATTGTAATACTATTTTAGAAGTATCCCTAATATTTTCTATTCTATTTCCTGACAAATGTAAGCAGCGACTTTTAACTTCTTTCCTATTACAGATTGCAACCCAAACAGTCCCAACAGGTTTATCTTCAGAACCGCCATCAGGTCCTGCAATTCCCGAAGTAGCTACTGCGTAATCCGTGTCCATCAATTTACGTACACCATTTGCCATTGCTTCAACAACGACTTTACTTACAGCACCAAATTGGTTAATGTATGATTCAGGAACTCCTAGAACATTAATCTTTACCTCATTTGCGTACGAGACAACAGAGCCTTTAAAATAAGAAGAACTTCCTGCAACCATAGTTATGAGATGCGAAATATTTCCTCCTGTGCAACTTTCGGCTGTAGATATTGTAAATTCAGTGTTCATGACTGTAGTGCTTCTATTCTTTGCAACAAAGTAGGATGAGAATAGTGCATAAATACATAGGCTTTATGTGGTTGCAAATTAGACAATGATGTCTCAGATAATTTCTTCAAAGCTGAAATCAAAGCTTGAGACAAACCAAAAGATTTTGCGTATGCATCAGCTTGATATTCATGTTTTCTTGAAAATGCATTAACCGCAAGTCCTAATAACACTGAAATCGGTGTATATAAAATTCCAAATGCCAACAAACCAAGATGGAAACTAGGCTCTGAGCCTCCCATTGCCTGTGACAATAAAGGATTTGCTAAAAAGAATCCAAGAAGCCATAACATAAATAGATTTGACAATAATGATACAAATAGCATTGACAAGGTGTGTTTTTTCGTATAATGACCTATCTCGTGTGCTAATACTGCCACAATTTCTTCTGAACTCAATTCTTTTATCAAAGTATCATACAATACTATACGTTTTTTTGAACCTAAGCCACTAAAATACGCATTAGCTTTTGTACTTCTTTTTGATCCATCAATAACGTATATATTTTTTATGGTAAAGCCTGCTTTAGTTGCAAACTCCTCAATTTTTGTACGTAAATCGCCTTCCTCTAATGGAGTCTGTTTATTAAACATTGGGACAATCCACTCAGAATAAAACATCAAAATAAAGATTGTAAACAAACTTATTACTAACCAAGCCAATAACCAAAAATAGTCAGGAATAAGCGTGTAAAACCAAACTATAAGACCTAACAAAACACCACCGATAATTGCCGATAATAATAGATTTTTAAATTTATCTGATATAAATATTTTTTTTGTTGTTTTATTGAATCCGTATTTATCTTCAATGGCAAAAGTTTGATAATATTCGAATGGCGTATCAATTATTTCATTTATAACATATAAGACAGCAAAAAAAGCTAAAGGCAAGAATACTTCATTTGATATATATAATCTTAAATAAGTATCTAACCATCCAAAAAATCCTACAAATAGTGCAATAAATATTATTAGCATTGATACAGAAGAAGATAATAAAGAAAATCTGTAGTTTTCTTTAGAATACGCTTGCTGTTTTTGATATTTTTCTTCATCATATATACCTTTTAAAATAGATGGTATCGGTTTTCCAAAACATTTAGCGTTTAGATATGACACCCATTGCTCTGATACAAAATTGAGTATCAAAAATGCAATAATGATAAAAAATATTATATTATACATAGCTATTATTTTATATTTCTTTTAAAAATCTATTTCCAATTTAAAATTAAACTGTCTACCTGTCAAATAGTTAGGAACTGCATATTGCTGATTAAATATATCAGTTACCCAATAATATGAATTCACGTTATTAAATCCGAACAAATTTAAACATTCCAAAGAAATCGCGATACGACGGAAGGGTTTAAAAAAACCACGCCCCATCCATGGATCTTTTCCTTTTTCAAATACTCTTGAAACACCAATATCTACACGTCTATAATCAGGCATACGAGTATTTGATGACATATATCGTGGACTTCTTGGAGGGCCCACCGGTAAACCTTGTGCCCAATTGAATAGCAAATGTACTCTATATTGAGGCAATCCGGGAATATAATCTTGAAAAAAAATTGAAATATTATATAATTGATCCATAGGTCGCGGGATATAACCATAATTATCACCGGACACATCTTCCATAGTTCTCATTAAAGAAAATGAAATCCAAGAGTCAACGCCGGGAACAAATTCACCGAACAATTTAACATCCATTCCGGCAGCATATCCCTCTGCATCATTTTTACCCATATATCTAATGCTCACATTATCAAGATTGTATGTGATAATATTTTTAAGACTTTTATAATACACATCAACAGACAGCTTTAATGGTCGGCGTAAAAAACGATAGTAATAATCCATACCGGCTATTACTTGAAAAGAACGTTGAGATTTAATGTCTTTATTCAAATAATATGTCAGATTGTTGTCTTGCGTAACTGTATCCTTAATCTCTTTATAACTTGGTGATTGATAATATAAACCAGTCGAGAAACGGAAACGTATATCTGGTTTTATATCAGGGAAATAGGCAATTGTGGCACGAGGACTAACCGTAAATTCGTTATTGAAACTCCAATAATTAAAACGAAGACCACCTGTAAAAACCATAATACCACCCTTATTCATGTACCATTTATATACATCTTGAACATAAAAATGTACACGTGTTTCATTCATTCTATTATTAGCAATCATGCTATAATATAAATTAACTTGGTCTTGATTATATGGCAATGTATAGCCTGAGGAATCACGCATTTCCCATTCTCTTACATTCTCATTCACAATTTCTTGTACAACATCAACTCCCCACATTAAGGTGTTTTTTTCTGTTAGCTTAACCGAGCCATCATGAGCCGCTTTAACTACTACTGCTCTCATTTGATTTCTAGCATGTTCGTAATAATTACCTACACCTGTATTTTCTTGTTGTGTTCCATCGGTAGATATGACACTACTTAACCAATATTCACCTTGAATATCATAATTAACCCGCTCATCTGTATAAAATGATGATAATGTCCAAGAGAAATTCCAACGCGGATTAGGTGTGTATTTTACTGCAAAGGCTCCAAAAATTGTTCTAAATAAATCTTGCTCCTGACCGGAAAAATAAACTTTAAAGTTTTGCAACATACCAATAGGACCAAATGTTGTGTTTCTTGTTTCCGGAACGAAATTGTATGTATTTTGAGAGAAATTACCTAAAAACGACAATTCTACCTTATCGTTTATTTTGTATGTCATATAAGTCTGATAATCAACAAAATTAGGATTGTATTCGGCTTTGGTTTGTAAGGTTCCCAACAAAAACGAAGAGTTTTTATAACGAATTCCATGCATTTGCGAAAATTTTCCATTTGAACTACCTATATATCCGGATGCTCCCAATAAACTTCCTGAAATTCCGGCTTCAAATTTTATAGGCTTTTTATATGTGATATCCAATACAGATGATAGTTTGTCACCATAACGAGAATCAAAACCGCCTGCAGAAAAGTTAACAGATCCAACCATATCAGGATTTACGAAACTTAAGCCTTCTTGCTCACCCGTTCGCACCAAATAAGGTCTGTATACTTCTATACCATTTACATACACACTATTTTCGTCATAACTTCCTCCCCTTACAGAATATTGAGAACTCAACTCATTATTTGAGCTTACTCCCTGCATAGTTTTAATGTATGATTCTATTCCCCCACCCGAAGCTTCAGGCATAAATTTAAGATTACTAATATCTATAGCTTCTGATGTCGTCAATTGTAATCTTGATCCTTTTACTAATACATCATCCAAAGATTGTGTATTTTCTTGCATAATTAAATCAAATCTGCGATCAGGGCGCTTTACATTTTTTATAAATGTACGTTTTTCTGTTTTATATCCTACATAAGAATATACCAATACAATTGTATCTTTAAGGCTTTCAATTGAGTAATAGCCTGATGAATCACTAAATATCTGTAAACTTAAGTCGCTGGAATGTACATCAACATTTTCCAACAAATTTCCATTAGTATCTCGTATATAACCGGATACAACAAAATCTTTCTTATCCGTTAGTGAGGGTAAGGCTAATGATATTAGAAATATGAGGAAGGTAAATTTCACTTTATTCTATAACGTAAAAACTAAGATAATATTTTAAACTTAGTAAATTTAAGCAACAACACACGACTACCTGAAGTTTCAAAATCAACATAGATTCTTGTACCATCAGGTGTATCATCTATTCTATTGATAGTACCTATTCCAAAGCGTTCATGTTCAATACGCATTCCTTCCTTAACCGATAAATTTGTATTATTATTGGTAATTTGCTTTGGATTATTACTTATAGGTACTAAACGTTTTGGTAATTGAGGTTTTGAAAAAGAATTAAAAAAGCTCTCATCCCGTTTAGAAAAATCTATCGGTTTTTGTGACATATTTTTATCCGTGGGAAATTCAAGATAACGCGGGTCTATATCGTCAATAAAACGACTACGAGATGGATATTGAAGTGAACCATTTCTATATCTACTTTTAGCATAGCTCAAAAAACAATGTTCTTCCGAACGTGTTATTGCCACATAAAGCAAACGCCTTTCTTCTTCTAGTTCTGTGTCATTTTCCATAGCATGAATACTTGGAAACAAGGATTCTTCCAATCCGGTAACAAACACATTTTTAAACTCCAAACCTTTGGCTGAATGTATAGTCATAAGTGTTACACGTGATGTCTCTACATTTTTATCTAAATCCATGTCTGTAAGTAATGCGACTTCAGCCATAAAATCCGATAGTTTAACACCATCACGTCCTTCTTCTCTACTCATATCCTCAAACAAGTGAATACTATTAAGTAACTCCTCAATATTTTCACGAGCGGATTCTGATTCTGCAGTATTTTCCTCATTTAAAGTTTGAAGTATATTAGAACGCAACAATATTTCTCGTGCAAATTCATACAGAGACATTGTTGATTCCAATGATTTTAATTCATTGATTAAATTAACAAAAGATTTAAGTTTTGCTGCTGTTCCTGCATTAACAGGTAAAGCATAATTCAATACATTTGAAGCGACTTCAAATAATGATACATGATGCAAATTAGCAGTGCTACTTAATTTTAATATTGTAGTATCGCCAATACCTCTTATAGGATAATTTACAACGCGCTTGAACGCCTCTTCATCATCTGTATTTAAAATTAATCTTATATACGCCAGAACATCTTTTACCTCTTTTCTTTGATAAAAAGATAGACCTCCATATATAACATATGGAATATTTCGCTTACGTAGAGTATCTTCGATCAAACGAGATTGAGAATTTGTTCTATATAATACGGCAAAATCATTCCAATCGCATCCAAATTTATTCTTCAAATCACTAATTTTATTTGATACAATTAATGCTTCTTCTACATCAGAGTAGGCAGGTAAAATTTTAATTTTATCACCTTCTTCTTTTTCTGAAAAAATATTTTTAGGAATTTGTCGTCTGTTTTTTGCGATTAAACTTCCCGCTGCGGCAACAATATTACGAGATGAACGATAATTCCTTTCCAATTTGAATAACTTTGCCTCAGGATAGTTCTTTGTAAATTTTAATATATTCTCAATATTTGCACCTCTAAAAGCATATATACTTTGCGCATCATCGCCTACTACACATATTTTGTGATTCTTTTCAGCTAAACTTTTTATTAAAATAAACTGTACCAAATTTGTATCTTGATACTCATCAACTAAAATAAATTGAAATCGGTTCTGATATTTTTCGAGAACTTCAGGATGTTCCTTAAACAATTGAGTAGTCAACAATAATATATCATCAAAATCCACAGCATTTGCAGACATACATCTTTGTACATAAGTAGAATAAATATCCTTTACGCGAGGAATCTGCATTAAAAAATCTTGTTTTACATGTTCACTTCCGGCATATAAGTTTGCAGCAATAAAATTATTCTTCGCACTAGATATTCGACTCAATATTAAATTAACTTTGTATATCTTTTCATCCAAAGACATCTCTTTAAGAATCGACTTTATTAAATTTTTTGAGTCTGCTGTATCATATATTGTATAATCAGATTTCAATCCGACAAGATTTGCTTCAGTGCGCAGTATACGTGCAAAAACAGAGTGAAATGTACCCATAGCTAAGCGCTTAGCTTGTTCGGCATCAACCATTAAAGCAATACGTTCACGCATTTCACGAGCAGCTTTATTAGTAAAAGTCAAAGCCAATATCTGGTGCGGAGCTAAACCCAAATGCAACAAATATGCAACTTTATAGGTTAATACACGCGTTTTTCCTGAACCGGCTCCGGCTATTATTAACGAAGGACCCTCATTATACATAACAGCTTCGCACTGCGGTTGATTTAAATCTTCTGTAAACATAAAACTAAAAAAATCAATATTTCACCCATTTATGGATGCTATCACCTAAATCATTACTAATCTTGAGCAAATACAAGCCATTTGATAATTTAGGTACCAAGATTTTGCATATATCATTATCAGATAGAGTTGACGAATGCAACAATCCTGACATATCATATATTTCGCAGTTTGATACACCTGATAACCCGCTTACAGTCAATATGCTATTTGAGTAAGATAGTTTACAAGTATTAATGGTTTGTTTCGATATATCGACTAAACCACCTTTATACTTAAAACTTACATTTAAGTTTTGTGGAGATAAATTTTCATCTTGCCAGTCAACAATATTGCTTATATCTAATGGTAAATACTCAGTAATATGATCTTGCCCCGGGAAAATATCTTTTGCAGAGCCAAGATATGAAGTATTATTTCCTGCTGAAATCAAAGATACTCCTAAATTGCTTTCATCATTATTTACCTGTGAATTTTTCCACCTTTCAGCATCATAATGAACTTTTGTAAGTAACATTCCATGATTAAATAAATAATAATCAAATAAAACCTCTCGCCTATTCTCAAGAAGGTAAAAATCAGATGGAATAGGATTTTTTCCATCTAAATTATGTTCTCCTTCACAAATAAGATATGCTTGATTTGTGGTATACAATGGTTGTATTTGAACATCACAAGGATCAGTTATTTGTATTGGTGTCAGATATCCTAAATAAAAACGCTCGTATGCAGAGTATAAAGGTGGTGTCCTGCCTTCATTAAGATAAACTCCATAACACATAACATCCCAATAACCTACAGTAAAATAGTTGCCACCATTTGTTGGATACAAATCCGGCAAACCCAATGTATGAGAAAATTCGTGTACTATAGTTCCTATTCCACAAAGTTTATCTTCATGCTTGCTATAATCACCTCTCATTTCTGATACACATGTATAATCGTATATTATTACACCATCAAGTATAGTATTCTTATTAGCTAATTGCCATTTGTGAGGCCAAATAAAATCAGTGTATGTTGCATTCTCAGCTTCATTATATCCGGCATACATAACTAACACTTGATCTACCTTAACACCATCTGTAGCATAGTCACTAAAAACAATATCAGCATCAGCAGCATTACAAGCATCAATAACCATACCACGCGGATTAATATCGCATAGTCCTGTACAAGATGGTTGGTTTGCGCCATAATAAGCACAAGTACCGGGTATGTTATACGGACCATATACATCAAATTTTACATTTAATTTTTTATTCGTTGAATGAGACAAATAAGTTTGTACTGAACCTGTTGGAATTGTTTTATCCATTATCTTAGCATTAAGCAAAGAATCAACATCTTGCTTATCATATACAAATTTTATATCACTAAATGATACCAATATAACCGGGATGTGTATTGTATCTTGAGATTTTTTTGTCAAAATGATTGGTTCATTATCAATATCATAAGCTAAGCGCATTTTAGTCGATTGCTTAACACCATCTTCAACTGAAAAAGTGTGTAGGTGCTTTTCATGATCTTTAGGCCTAACTGCAGGATCCTTAGCAGCAACACCACTTAATACCATCTCAGAATTTTTATATTCAGCATATTCATAAATTCCCATAGCATTTTGTGCAATCAAAAAGCCATCAGAAGTTAAGGTATAATGAAAATATTCATCACCCCCAATTCTAATAGCTAAATCGTTACCATTAATTTGATTTAATAATATTAAATCGGGGAAAGCAGGTACTGCGAATACATATAGTAAATTAGCTAATAATAATAAGCTGATAGTCAATCGTTTATGCATAACAAAAATATTTTTGTATCACACACCAAAGTAAGCAAAAAAAAACGAAAGCACATTAGCCGGTTAAGCATTATTTATGACAATAATTCATAATATGTAATGAAAAAATAACCGACTAAAATCTCTTAGTCGGTTATTATATTTAAGTGATAATATGTGATTTACAATAAAATCAATAGAAGTTAATACGATTATCAGTAATGTCTGAACTTGATTTTAAAGATTCAAATAACATGTATTGATATGGACGACGCATTGACAACTGGTTAATTTCGACTTTGGCATCAAATTCTGTTTGACTTGGTATTACTTCTGTTACTTTAGCAGCAATTGTAGAATTTGCACCTTGGAAGAATTTAAGATCTTTTTGATTTACTGTAGATGCCAATTCTGCTAACATCTTAGGCTCAGAACCTAAATTTTGAATATAATTAGAAGACATTGAAACATTCGTTGCTACCTGAGGAGCGCCCAAAACAGATAGATCTTGAGAAGAGCCTAAACGGGTTTTCATATCTGCAACGATTTTCTCCGATTTTTTCTCTTTAATTATTTCTGATTTAATTTGATCTTTTACAACATCAATAGATTGATTTCCTGATTCAGTAATTGATTTTAATGTAACTACAGCAAATTTATCGCCACATTCAAAAACATTTTCAGCTACATCGCCAAGATCTTTTTCAAACGCCCAACGGATTATTTGACGTGAATCTTTTAAATCAGCTATAATATTATCATTCTTTGTAACTGTATATGTACGTAAAAATTCACCTTTTGAAGGATCAGCATTTTTCTCAAAATCAGCTTGATTTGTGTTTTTAGCAACATATTGACTTGCTTGATTATATATAGTTCCATATGTACTTGAACTAGCTTCAACATCACGAGCTAAAACGCAAATCTTAACCTTAGAAACCGGTTTAGTTTTCTCTGTTACTTGTATAATCTGGATTGCTTGTCCCATAGGGAATTGGAATATTTCATTTACGTTTGCCTTAATACAAACTGCACTGAAATCTTTGTCCAAATCACCATCACGGAACCATCCTAATTCGCCACCATTTTGAGCAGTTCCTGCTTTTGAAAATGTTTTAGCTGTTGTTGCAAAATCAGAACCTGATTTAAGCGCTGCAGTTAAACTATCTGCAAGTGCTTGAGTTTTTTCTTTTGAAGACTCCATAATTAAAATATGGCGCGCTTTAACTGAATCAGATGCCATTATACCGGTTTCAACTAAACGTGCCATTTTGTAAGTACGGCCTTTTAATTGTGGTGCATAAAAATCACCTGCTTTTCCATTGAACGCAAAATCAAGTAAATCAGGGTCAATTTCTGATTTGCTTACAGGAATTCCTGTATAACTAACATCTGAATTTTGATTTGCAAGTGCTATATAATCTGCAGAAGTTGCAAATTCATTTTGCAAACCTTCAATCCAGGTTTTAATATCTTCAAAATCTTTTTGAGAAGGTTGTATTGCAAATGTAATCATTCCGATTTCGCGGCTCTCATCTTCTTTATAGAAATTATTTTTTTCTTTATTATAACGATCTTTGATTTCATTATCACTTACAGAAAAAGTTGAATCGGGAAGTGTAGAATACGGAGTTTGAACAAATTCGATATTAAATGCTTTTTTTGCTTCATACGCATATTTTGCATCTATATCATTAATTTGGAATGATGCACCAACTAATGTGTTATATTTTTCCTCCAAAATCTGTTCGCGAATAGTTCTTTGTATAAACGACCAATATTTTACATAATCTTCATTTTCTGCATTTGATTCAGTACCTATCTGAGATATAAACTGAATGAATGCATTTTTATCAAACCCACCTGTTTCCGGATTATAAAATGCACGTAACTGATTCAACATTGGATGTGGATTAGAACCTGTTAAGCGATCAGCTAATTCATCATCAGAAACAACAATACCTAATTTCTTGCATTGTTCACCCAATATTTTCTCTGTTAACCAAGAATTCCATACAGAATTACGTACTTGATTAACATATTGGTCTGACAAACTATTTTGTCCTGATTCAATCTTATAGAAAGCTGTCATTTCGTCAATACGCTTTTCATATTCGCGTATATCGATTTCATCGCCATCTACTTTTGCAACCACTGTTCTGGATTTACCAAATATAGAATTAAAATCAATGCCTCCTATGATAAAGGCCAATAATGCAAGACCGATAATAACTGTCAAAAAGACTCCTCTTTGTCTGATTTTTTGTAATGTTGCCATTTTATATGAAAAATAATATTATTGTTTTTAAATTTGCTGAACAATTAGGTTGCGAAGATACAAATTTTTTAAATAATGCACTTCATTTTTATTGTATTATCAATCGTACTAATTCAATTTTATTGTGAGTTACTTTTAAAACTTTAAACAAATAATTCCCAGACTTAATTTCATCGTTCGTTTGTGGGAATCCTTGATAAATATGTAATATTAAACCGGCTATCGTTAAGTATTCATCAGAAGTAGGCAATTGCAATCCGAATTGCTCATTGATATAATCTATTTCCAATCTTCCTGAAAGTACCAGTTCATGATCATTAATACGTTTTTCTACGTATTCTTGCGTATCATGTTCATCTTCAATTTCGCCAAAAATCTCTTCTACAATATCCTCCAAAGTTACAATACCTGCAGTACCGCCAAATTCGTCTACCACAACTGCTAGACTTTTCTTTTTCAATAGCAGTAAATTCATCAATTTATTTGCAGCCATTGTTTCCGGAACAATCGGTACTAAAATAATCTTATCTTGCCATTTTTTAGGATGTTTATACACCTCAATAGAATGTATATAACCTATGATATTATCTATACTCTCTTTATAGACTAAAATTTTTGAACAACCTGACGATACAAAACGCTGCGTTAGCTCTTCTAATACAGTATCGGAATCTACTGCTTCAATTTCCGTTCTTGGAACCATACAGTCGCGTAGTTTTACTTTTGAGAAGTCAAGGGCATTTTGAAAGATTTTAACTTCATTATTAATTTCATCTTTCTTATTATTGTGATTATCAACAGATTCATGCAAAAGAAAATTTAAGTCGACCCTTCCAAGCAAACGCCCTGAGCGCTCTGCAACTTTAATTCCAAACAAACGAATTATAGCTTTTGACAATAAAGTCATAAAAACAGATATCGGATATAGAATCACATATATTAATAATAAAGGCGCTGCAAATGTGTTCATCCAAAAATTAGGATTGATTTTAAACAATATTTTCGGAATAAACTCTCCTGTTATAAGAATAAGAAATGTCGAAAGCAGTGTCTGAATCAATGCTATTAATGCATCACTGCCTAATGGTAGTAAAAACGGATGCAATAAATTTGCCATTTGTATACCATAAATGACTAATGCTATGTTGTTTCCAACTAAAATTGTAGAGATGTATCTATCCGGTCTTGTATAAAATATATTAAGTATGGAAGATGTTAGCGTTTTACGTTGTTTATCCATTTCAAATCGAAGTTTGTTAGATGAAACAAACGCTATTTCCATGCCTGAAAAAAAAGCTGAAAATAACAACGAAATTATGATTATGACAATAGTAGAACTCATATTAATTACTGATTTTCAGATGTTGAAACAGAATCAGGTGCTTCTTCTATAGGTATTATACCTTGCGGTTCCAATATAGTATATTTTGTTAACTTTTGATTGGATTCTAAACCAATTCCATTAATTATACGTTCTTTTTGTGTTATGGTTACAAATCTGTCTGTGTAAATACGATCATTTCTTTGCTCCACGAATAATTTTTCGGACTCAAATTTTTCTCCATCAAGATTCATTGCCTTTACGTTCCCACTCAAAATCCACATTTCTTTATGATTGTAATATATTGCTGTATCCGCATCTACATTTGCATAAACATTTAAATTTTCATCAAATTTTTCTAAATGTATTCCATGTGGAAAATCCCAATATGGTTCCTCTGCTTTGTCAAATACCAACCATTCAGGTGTTTCAAGACGATATCTGGTAATTCCAGAATCTGATATAACAGTTGAAACATCCCATGCATGAATTAGTGCGATAGAATCACGTGAATTGGATAATTCTTCCGTGGATTTAACTCGAGATGAACAGGAAATAAACACAAACATAACGGTTGCTAAAAAAGCGACCGTTATGTAAGTATTAAGATATTTAATTAATATTTTCTTCAAATCAGAAAAAACTTAGTCCCTACAACGAACTGTCTCCCCTATCCATCCACCAATTAAGAACAATTCTCCAACATTCAATTCCGGTTTAAAGAATACATCTTCTTTTGAAGGGTAAAATTTGCGATAGCTATTTATAAGTTGTTGTGCTTTGTCTGCAATTGAAGGATCGACTGATTTTGCTTTCTCTAATTTATCAACAGCCGCCCAATAAACAGTTTTTGCTAAAATCTTGTCATCAGTATATGGATTATGACTATTGTCTGCATACATTTGAGCTATTAAGATATATGGAGCGCCATTAGATGGATCAAGTTCTATTGCACGTCTTGCAGCTGCACGAGCTTCTGTGTAATGATCCATTTGCATCTCCAAAGCAGCTATTATATACTGATATTCATATTTAACAGAATCATTGTCAGCCAATTTAATTGCTTCGTTAAAGAAACGAACTGCATTTGAATATTCTTTTTTCTTTGCTGCTTGATAACCGCATCCTGCAGCTGTTTCTGCTGTAGGATTCAATTTATGAGCATATAAAGATGCTTTAAAATAAACATCAGATTCTTTACATCCCGCTCTTGAGAACAAAGTTATAATAGTTCCTAGTTCATCAACATTGTCTTTAGACGTTTCAACTTTTGATGCAAATACGCCTTCCAGTGTAGCACAATCGGCAGCACCACTATTGGTAAACATTTGATTAATATTATTGCGCACTAATTGATAGTTTGGAACATATTTATCTGCTTTTGCAATTCTACCATCTAATATTGAACCCAATCTTAAATATTCGTTAATAAAATTTGTTCTATATTCATCTTTATTTGATTCATATTGCTTTTCCAACATTTGGAAATAAGCATTCAAAACGTCAGCATCACATTTTTCGCCCATATAATCAACTGCTGTTTTTAACCATGGTAATGCTTTTGTTATTAAATCTACATCACCGGAATAGTTTATATAATCAATAGCTTGACGTCCACGTATCCATGGTCCGGGATAATTTTTATCGTCTCCAAAATATTGAATACGCTTATCATAGCATTCCATCAACATTTTAAACCATTCTTGTTTTTTAACTGCATCTTTTTCTTTGCTCATTTTAGTAGCAATTAAAAATGCACCTTGACTATAAAGAGTACGACCACCTGCTTTAGGACATTCGTCATAAACAATCTTCCAGCTGTTATACGCAGATTCATAATCTT
>JAKIYQ010000001.1:0-75086 GCA_022708465.1 Bacteroidota bacterium
CATAAATCCTTTTTTATTTGATGCTTCCCAAAGTACCCTGCGTTTAGTGCCTATTTGTGATTTGTAAAAGTCGTTTATTTTAGCCGCAGACAAATCAAGCAAAAGTTGGCTTCTACGCTTTTTTTCTTGTGCAGTTACAACTAATGGGATGCGTAAAGCGGCAGTTCCTGCTCTTTCTGAATAACTAAATATGTGTAATTCAGAAACATCCAATGAGCTAATGAAATTATATGAAGAATCAAAAAATTCGGGTGTTTCACCTCTGGTACCTACAATTACATCAACTCCTATAAACGCATCAGGAATTATTTCTTTTATAAGTCTTATTTTATGAGCAAAAAGTGTCGTATCGTAATGTCTGTGCATTAATTTTAAAACATCGTCGCATCCTGATTGAAGAGGAATATGAAAATGTGGCGCAAATCTTTTTGACTTAGCTACAAAATTAATTATTTCATCTGTAAGCAAATCCGGTTCTATAGAAGAAATTCTAAAACGTTCAATTCCTTCAATTTTATCAAGAGCTTTTATCAAATCCAAAAACGATTCGCCTGTGGCTTTTCCAAAATCACCTATATTAACGCCGGTGAGTATAATTTCTTTACCTCCTTGTGATGCAACTTGATTTGCTTCTGCATATAAATCTTTGATGCTGCCGTTTCTACTTCGTCCACGTGCAAAAGGAATGGTGCAATACGTACAAAAATAGTCGCATCCGTCTTGCACTTTAAGAAAATGCCTTGTTCTATCTTCAAACGAACAAGATGAGAAAAATGGCGTTGATTTTCGAGTGTCTGATACTATACGGTTGATGCCTTCTTGGTTTAGTATGTCCGGCAATATGAATTTGTCGTTGGCTCCAAGAACCAAATCAACGCCATCTATTACTATTATTTCATCAGGTTTTAATTGAGCATAACAACCTGTAACCACAAGGTATGCATTTGGATGCTCGCGGTGTATTTTGTGAATGGCTTGTCTGCATTTTTTATCTGCTCCATCTGTAACAGAACAGGTATTAACTATACAAATATCAGGGTGCTCTGTGTTCTTAGCTTTGCGAAATCCGATTTCTATAAGTGTACGTCCTATTGATGATGATTCGGCAAAATTAAGTTTGCAACCTAAGGTGTAAAATGCAAAAGTTTTATCCGTAAAGCCGCTCATTTCTTCTGCTTTTTAAATCTAAATAATGGATATTCGCCCCATTTATTCTTGTAGATTGGAAAATACAATGCAATCACAGATAACACACCTATCATTGATCCTGCTAATGTATCTTCCAAAAAATGTTGTGAAAGATAAATTCGCGAATATGCTCCCGATATACCTAATATGAGTAGTAATACTTTTAAATAGTTGTATTTCTTGGGTATCATTACAGCTACGCAGAAGCAAAAGGCAAACGCAGCACAAGTATGTCCGGATGGAAAACTTTTCCAAGTGTGTAAGTCAACCCCGGCTACTGTTTGCGGCAGTGTTATTCCTAATTCGTTGAATAAGGTACTTGGACGTGGAATGTTGAGCCATTCTTTAATTCCATGTGTAATTAAAAAACTAAGTAGTTGTGATGATAGTATAAAAACACCCTTACGTACGCTAAATAGCAACACAGCTATTCCGATGTATGTGGGTAATCCGCTACCTAAATAAGTTACGTATTGAAAAAACACATCACCAAACGAACCATGCCATGTGTTTAGTAAGTAGTGAGTTTCAGTTTTTGAATGCATCAATGCAAAACATAACATTATAATCCACAGGATTATAAATGGATACAAGAATAATGCGTTATTATGCAGAAACTGTTTGAATCGTTCCATATCATTTTTAAATCGGCAAATTTACAAAAAAAGCTTGATATAGAGCAAAAATGTGTGATATGAAAGGCTAATGAAAATTCAAATAAGAAGTGCGAAACGCAAAAAGCATAACAAATTGAATTTAAGATAAGGTAAAGGGCTATGTTCAATTGGATTTTTAAAATATCATATTATTTAAACAAGATGCTTAGATCTAAAGTAAAAAACTCTTCTAACGAAAAGCCTCCTGAACCTACAACAAAGGCTTTGTGCGGATGATATAAATTGATAAATTTTGATAGGCCCTTATTAGAGGTCCTTCTGCCACTTTTAACTTCAATAGCAATTATTTTGTTACGTTGAACGAGTATATAATCAACTTCATCTGAGCTGTCCCTCCAATAGTATAATTTATAGTCTTTAATTTTAGATTGGCTGACTAAATACGCTCCAATAGCAGATTCAACACATCTTCCCCATGTTTTTGGATTAATAATTGCTTCAGAAAATGCATCATTTTCGTAAACATTTCTTAATGCACTGTTATGTACCTGAAATTTTGGAACAGAATTGTATCGTCTAGCAAAATCGTCGGCATATTTTTGTAATCCGCATAGCAATCCACATTCGTCAAGTAAATGAAGATATCCTGCTAATGTTGTCACGTTTCCCGCATCTTGTAATTGTGCTGCTATTTTTGTTAATGACAACAATTCTCCGCTATAACTGCTCCCAATTTCAAATAGCTGGCGTAATAGTTGTGGCTTCATTATTTTACCCTCCATTAAAACATCTTTTGAAATAGATGTCTCAATTAGTGAATCTTTTACATAATTTCTCCATCTGTTCTCGTCGTTAATGTATTGAGCGGCACCCGGATAACCACCAAAATATATGTATTGTTGCAAAGACCAACCAAAACAGTCTTTCATTTCTGAATATGACCAATGAGATAAGCGAATAAGCTCAAATCTTCCTGCAAGTGATTCTGTTAAACCTTTTTCAATAAGCATTCTTGATGAACCGAGCAATATCACTATAAGGTTGAGTTTTTCTCTATTATCTCGATCCCATTCAGCCTTTACCGTTTCGCTCCAATTATTTATTTTTTGAACTTCGTCAATTACCAATAGTCTTTTGCTTTCTGCGTTTGCCGATATTTTTAGTCGTTGTGTTTCCCATATTTGTGAAAGCCAATCTGCAGATACACCTACAATATCATCTGCAGAATAACTATCGAAAGGAATTGGACATTCTTCAAGTACTTGAGCTATCAAGGTGGATTTCCCAATTTGACGTGGCCCAACAATAACCTGCATTTTACTGCGAGTTTCGTTTATTCTCTTAATTATTTCTTTAAATTGTGATCGCCTATATTCCATATTGTCAAAATTTAAACTGATATTTAAAAAATGTTCAATACTTTGAACGAAAATGTTCAATCCATTGCTTAAAAATGTTCAATCAGCTGCAAATATACATTTTTTTTGCAAATGCTGTACTTATTTACAAAAAAAAGAATGTCGATTGACATTCCTTTTTTTGTTTACTGCTATAAAAAGTTTTAGTAATTTTCTTTTTTAATTTCAAAATAAGCTTGTGGATGCTCGCAAGCGGGGCATAATTCAGGAGCCTTTTTACCTTTGTGGAGATATCCGCAATTGCGACATTGCCAAATAACTTCTTCATCCTTTTCAAAAACCTTGTTCTCTTGAATGTTTTTAATAAAATTTTTATAGCGTTCTTCATGCATCTGTTCTACAGTTGCAATTTTTCTAAACGTTTCGGCAATTTTAGGAAAACCTTCTTGTTCGGCTATATCAGCAAAATGAGGATAATCTTTACTCCATTCTTCTCTTTCGCCGTTGGCAGCTGCCATAAGATTGTCTATTGTTTTCCCGATAACTCCTGCAGGGTAGGATGCTGTTATTTCTACCATACCTCCTTCTAAGTATTTAAAGAACTTTTTTGCATGCTCTTTTTCTTGTTCAGCAGTTTCTAGAAAATTAGCGGATATTTGTTCAAAACCTTCTTTTTTAGCTACGCTGGCAAAAAAAGTATAACGATTACGAGCCTGACTTTCTCCTGCAAAAGCAATGGCAAGATTTTTCTCTGTCTGTGTACCTTTTAATTGATTCATAATAATTTTGTGTTTGTTAATAAAAGCGATGGCTAAAGTAGTATTTTCTTTGTATAAAAACAAAAGTTTTATTAACTTTGTCGCATCTTTTTAAGATATTTACCATTCTATTATTTAATAATTTAAAAATCAGAAAAAGTATGTGGTTATTTGATTCTTCTGTGGGAAGGAAATTCGTGATGAGTATCACGGGTGCTTCATTAGTGTTGTTCCTACTTTTCCATGCAACAATGAATGTTGTAGTGGTGTTTTCGCCTGAAGGTTACAATGCAATCTGCGCTTTTTTAGGAGCTAATTGGTATGCACTAATAGGTACTCTTGGATTAGCATTCTTGTTATTAGTACATTTTGTATATGCGTTTATTTTGTCTATACAAAATTACCGTGCTCGCGGAACACAACGCTATGCAGTAGTTGAACGTCAAGAAGGTGTAGATTGGGCGTCAAAAAATATGTTAGTATTAGGTTTTATTGTAATAGGATTTTTGCTTTTGCATTTGTATAACTTTTGGTTTAAAATGCAATTTGTAGAAATAACAGGAATCGAAACAGGACCATTTAGTCCTACAGATGGAGCTGCTTATGTAAAAGAATTGTTTTCAAACCCTGTATACTGTGTTTTGTATTTAATATGGTTGACAGCTATTTGGTTCCATTTAACTCATGGCATTTGGAGCGCATTGCAATCATTAGGATTAAGCAGCAATATTTGGTTACCTCGCATCAAATGCATTGGTAATGCAGTTGCAACCCTTATTGTATTTAATGTTTGCATTTGTGGTTGTGTTTTTTTGCGTGAGTAGTTTAATCGCATAATTACTGATAATTAAATTAACTATATATGGCTAAGAAAGATAATATGCAAAATTTAACCGAAGTGGTTGATGCTGTAAAAGAAGCTGCTGTTAAAGTTAAAGAGGCTGTAAAATCTGCTGTCAATTCAGAAAATGAAGTTGAGACAAAGATTCCTGAAGGTCCTTTGGCTGAAAAATGGAGTAATTATAAAGCACATCAAAAATTAGTAAATCCTTCGAATAAACGTCGTTTGGATATAATAGTTGTAGGTACGGGTTTAGCCGGAGCTTCTGCTGCTGCATCTTTAGCAGAAATGGGCTTCAATGTTTTAAACTTCTGTATTCAAGATTCTCCAAGACGCGCCCATTCAATTGCCGCTCAAGGTGGTATTAATGCCGCAAAGAATTATCAAAACGATGGTGACTCTGTTTATCGTTTGTTTTATGATACAATAAAAGGTGGTGACTATCGTGCTCGTGAAGCTAACGTTTATCGTTTGGCTGAGGTTTCGAATAATATCATTGACCAATGTGTTGCTCAAGGTGTTCCTTTTGCTCGCGAATACGGCGGTTTGCTTGATAACCGTTCTTTTGGCGGTGCTCAAGTATCGCGTACTTTTTATGCTAAAGGACAAACGGGACAACAACTGTTGTTAGGTGCTTATTCTGCATTAAGTCGTCAAATAGGCAAGGGTACAGTTAAAATGTATTCTCGTTACGAGATGCTTGACGTTGTTGTAATAGACGGACGTGCTCGCGGTATCATCGCAAGAAACTTGGTTTCAGGTCGTATCGAAAGATTTTTTGCTCATGCAGTAGTTGTTGGATCAGGAGGTTACGGAAATGCATTCTTCTTGTCAACAAATGCAATGGCATCAAACGGATCAGCTGCAATGCAGATGTATCGTAAAGGTGCATATTTTGCAAATCCTTGCTACGCACAAATTCACCCCACATGTATTCCTGTTCATGGTGCATTCCAATCTAAATTAACTTTGATGTCTGAATCGTTGCGTAACGACGGACGTATATGGGTTCCAAAGAAATTGGAAGATGCTAAAGCATTGCAAGCAGGTAAGATGAAAGGTCGTGATATTCCTGAGGAAGATCGTGATTATTACTTGGAACGTAGATATCCTGCATTTGGTAATTTGGTTCCTCGTGATGTTGCATCACGTGCAGCTAAAGAACGTTGTGATGCCGGCTTCGGTGTTAATTCAACAGGCTTGGCTGTATTTCTTGATTTTTCAGATGCAATTAAACGTTTAGGTAAAGACGTTGTAGCTGCTAAATATGGCAACTTATTCCAAATGTATGATAAAATTGTCGACGAAAATCCATACGAAAATCCTATGATGATATTCCCGGCGATTCACTATACAATGGGTGGTATATGGGTTGACTACGAATTACAAACTTCTGTTAAAGGCTTGTTCTGTATAGGTGAAGCAAACTTCTCTGATCATGGTGCAAACCGTTTAGGTGCATCTGCTTTGATGCAAGGTTTGGCTGATGGTTACTTTGTTCTTCCTTACACAATTCAAAATTATTTGGCTGATCAAATTACGGTACCTCGTATGAGTACCAATCTTCCTGAATTTGTTGAGGCAGAAAAAGCTGTTGACGATAAGATTAAAAAATTGATGTCAATACAAGGTAAACGTTCTGTTGATAGTATTCACCGCGAATTAGGTCTTATCATGTGGGACTTTGTTGGTATGGGACGTACAAAAGAAGGTTTACAACAAGCTATTGATAAAATTCAGGCATTACGTAAAGAATTCTGGAGTAATGTATTTATCCCAGGTAAGGCTGAAGATTTAAATAGTGAGTTAGAAAAAGCTATTAGATTGGCTGACTTTATAGAAATAGGTGATTTGATGGCTCGTGATGCTTTAATGCGTGAAGAATCATGTGGTGGACATTTCCGCGAAGAATATCAAACTCCTGAAGGCGAAGCTCTTCGTCAAGATGACAAATTCTCATTTGCTTCTTGCTGGAAGTATGCAGGTGAAGGTAAAGAGCCTGTAATGCTGAAAGAAAAATTGGAATATGAATTTGTAAAAAGACAAACAAGAAATTATAAATCATAATAACATGGACAAATCTATAAATATAACGCTTAAAGTATGGCGTCAAGCAGGTCCTAAAGCAAAAGGCGGTTTTGAGACCTATAAATTAAAGGATGTTTCGGTAGACAGTTCATTTCTAGAAATGTTGGATGTTCTTAACGAACAATTAATAAGCGAGCGTAAAGAACCGGTTGTATTTGATCACGATTGCCGCGAAGGTATCTGCGGTATGTGCTCTTTGTACATTAACGGACATCCTCATGGTCCAGACAGTGCTGTTACAACATGCCAATTGCATATGCGTAAGTTTAAAGACGGTGATACTATTACTGTTGAGCCATGGCGTTCAAATGCATTTCCTGTAATTAAAGACTTAATGGTAGATCGTCGTGCTTATGATAAAATAATTCAAGCAGGAGGTTTTATATCTGTTAATACAGGTGGTGTACCTGATGCAAATTCAATTCCAATTTCTAAAGTTAATGCTGACGAGGCAATGGATTCAGCTTCTTGTATAGGTTGTGGAGCATGTGCTGCAGCATGTAAGAATGGTTCTGCAATGTTGTTTGTAGCAGCTAAGGTTAGTCAATTGGCTTTATTGCCACAAGGACGCGTAGAGGCTTCTAGACGTGCAAAAGCAATGGTTGCAAAAATGGATGAGCTTGGTTTTGGTAATTGTACCAATACAGGTGCATGTGCTGCTGAATGCCCCAAAAGCATATCATTAACAAATATTGCTCGTCTAAACCGCGAGTTTATTTGCGCTAAATTTAAGGACTAATTAATCTCTTTCTACTTATAAAAAATGCGTTACTAAGTAGTAACGCATTTTTTTGTTGCATAAAAAGCAAGTCAACAATTAAAAAGCAAGTTCTTACTTTTTTAATTGTTTTTGTATTCTTCAATGTCTTTTCTCCACTGTTCGGAAATTGTTTTTGTACAGTTGTTTTTAAAATCAAAGCCAGCCATAACTGTACGGCATACGCATTTTTATACGTTGTTTTTCAGATCAATTATGCGCTGGCAGAGCGTAAAACTTTTATTTTCTATTTTCTCAACTGTTGTTTGTAGTGCTATTTCATCGTTAAAAAATACAGGTTGCATGGAATCTACATCTACATCTACATGTGCAACCACTACGTCTATTTCGATAGGATTCATGTTGCGTCCTCTTATAGCGTTGAAATAGTTTGTTTTGCCTAGAAATTGGTGTGATTTGGCGGCTTAATAAAATCTGTATTTATTTTGTTTATATTGAAAGTGCAAATATAGTGTTTATTGTGTGTTATAATTGAATTTGCAATAATGTAGACAACTATTAAATTCGGTTTTCAAAAAAACATATAAAAATTCGTATTAATTAATTTAAGTTGTATATATTTGTGCAGGTTGAATAAATTAATAATTTGGAATTTTTAACTATGAATCAATTAATCAAAGAATTTAAAGATTTTGCAGTAAAGGGTAATATGATTGACATGGCTGTCGGTATTATCATTGGCGGTGCATTCGGTAAGATTATTACATCTTTGGTAAATGACGTAATTATGCCTCCAATTGGTTTGTTAGTTGGTGGTGTTAATTTTACAGATTTAAAATGGGACATGAAAGATGCAGTTGTAGATACAGTAGGTGTTGTAACACCGGCAGTAACTCTTAACTATGGTAACTTTTTACAAGTACTATTCGACTTTTTAATAGTAGCATTTACAATATTTATGTTTGTTCGCTTAATTAGTAAAGCAAAACAAAGAATGGAAGCTCCTGCAAAACCTGCAGCTCCCGAAGCTACGGCTCCTCCTACAAAAGAAGAAACATTACTTACCGAAATACGTGACTTGCTAAAACAAAGCAAGAAATAGATTTAAACCTTTTGCAAATAGCCTGCTTGAATAAACTTTAATTGTTTTTCGAGCATAGCTATTTTTGGCATTTCTACTCCCGCATTATGAGCAGCAGCAATTGGATTGCTGTAGATTGCTTCTATTTCCATTTGATGATGACGTAAGAAATCTAAACGCATACTTGGGTCGTATGGTCTCATTTGATCGGTCGACTTAAGCATCTCATCTATAAAGTTATCCGGGATATCAGCTCCACAAGCCAAGCCTCCGGCTCTAACTTCTTCCATTAATTCCTTAACAAGTTGTCTACTTGCTTTGTTTTTCATAAGTAATTCGGTGGTAGTGTTAAGTACTACTGTAAGTCCATTATATGGTATATTCCATACAAGTTTGCGCCATCGAGCGGTCACATATTCCTCCCACAGATAATTATCAATACCTGCTTCGGTCAAGTCATTGCACAATGTTTTTAAATATGAACATTTTCCTTGATATGGAGATACTGTGAGTTTACCGTAGTCAAGATGCATAATTTCACCGATTTTTATTTTATTGCAGCATACAAATGCCATACCGGCTGCTATATCGATATCGGGATATGATGAGGCTAATTTTTTTTCAATATTTAAGCCATTTTGTACTAGAACAATACATGTGCTTGGTTTTACTAAAGGATATAGCAATTCAGGTAGAAGATGATTCTGAGTAGTTTTCATGCAAACTAATATGATGTCGCATTGGGGCATCTGTTTTGCATCATTATATGCATTTATGGGATTTATACAAAAATCTCCATTTACCGAATGTACTTTTAAACCATTTTGTTTTACAAACTCGTAATCACTCCGTAATAAAAAATGGACATCTTTACCTATTCGAGCCAGCTCTCCTCCATAAAATCCTCCAATGGCACCTGTCCCTACAATTGCATATTTCATATCTCTGTAATTTAGTGCAAAGTTAAATATATGTTGTTAAAGATGTAATAATAAAACCATGAAAAAATAAATATTTAAGGCGATGCTCAATTCTATAAGTTCTATAGTTGATGTGGTGTTTCAATATTTCATATCTTTGCTGAATATTTTTGTAGAAAAATAAGAAAAGAGATAATGATGAAGAAATATGTTTATGTGTTTTGCGGAACAATTTCATTATGCTTAGGCATAATCGGCATCATTTTACCTGTTTTACCCACAACACCTTTTCTTCTATTAACTGCATGGCTATATTTTCGTAGCTCACCTAAATTATATCAAAAACTTATGGACAACAAATATTTTGGTCCATATATTAAAAGGTTTCGTGAGGATAAGGCAATTCCACTTCATGCCAAAATCGTTTCAATATCGCTATTGTGGATCACTATCAGCTATTCGGCTATTTGTATAGTAGACGAATTATGGTTGAAAATTTTACTTTTTGCAATTGCAATAGCTGTGAGCATTCATATCCTGTCATTTAAAACAAAGTAGTATTGCTTTCGTATTTTTTTTGCATTCTTGCGTATTGGTGTAGTAATTTTTATAGAGTATAGTCGAAGCATTGCTTATGCACATCACATAACTTTGTAGCAATTAAAATTAGATAACAATGAAAAAATTGCTGTGTCCAATTCTATTATTCTTCTTGTCAGTAACAGACCTTTGTTCGCAATCGCCAATACAGGTAGGAAAAGGTAGTTATGCCGCTTATACTCCATTATATAAATGTAAAACTGATGAACATTCAGGTGATCAGAGCCGAAAGATGGAACAACGTACCCTATATATAACAGACGAAAATGAAAATAAACCAATTCCAAGTAATGATTGGTGGACAGACTTACTTGTTTCCCAGTATTCAGGAAATATGTGGGTATATCCTCAAGTTGTAAATTCTGAAGATTATGGTATTTATGTGGCATATCCTAGAGAATGGAATGCTGAAGGAACAGAATTAGCTCTTAAAACGCAATTGGAAGTAAGAGCAAAAGGCTTTCAGCCGGAGTCATCATTGGCAAATAATTGGCATGATTGGGGATTTGATTTCGTAATGCGTGATGGTGATGCCGAAATGAAAGCTACCATTGCACATGGTATGCCATTTACATGGGTCGAATCAAGCAATTTAAAATTACAATTACGTCCTGCAAATTTCAATAATATAAAATATTATGACTCAAATTCTAATGTACTAAGCTTACCATATACAGCTACATCAATAGTAATACAGTTAGATGATGACACTTATGGAGTATATGCACCGGAAGGAACCATTTTTGAAACCAAGGGTGATTATGTTGAAGTAAATTTTTCGGGTGATGCACAATATATATCAATAGCAGTATTACCTGATAAATCTGATTTGTCTGCTTACAGCAAATATGCTTATGTGATTCCTCGTAAAACAGAAGTTAGTTGGAGCTACAACGAAACTACCGGTAAAATTAGATCTACATGGACAATTACCACAGAAAACTTAATGAACAAAGAAGATAATGATGTATTGCAAGGATTTATACCACATCATTATAAAGGTTCCCAATTAGATTTTGAATTTACCGATTACAGCTATGCATGCCCGCGCGGTAAAATGAAAATGGCTGCCGGAAATATCTTTAATATAGAGTATGATTTTAATGGTATATTACCATATTTTGCTGCACCAAAGTATGATGCAAGCGTAGCAAATCCATTTAACCGCGATAGAATGGTTCAAATGATTTCGGAATATGCCGATAAAGGAAGTTTTGGAGGTGATACATATTGGGGAGGTAAAGGCTTGACACAAATGGCATTATATATGACATTTGCTCATGAAATGGGAGAAACCGAATTGTTTGAAAAATGCAAGAGTAAACTTAAAGCAGCATTAGTAAATTGGTATACATTTACCCCGGGTGAAGATAATTATTTCTTTGCCAGATATAAAAGATGGGGATCATTGATAGGTTATAATACAAGTTATGATTCAGATACATTTAATGATCATCATTTCCATTACGGCTATTACATTTACGCCAGTGCAGTGTTAGCATTGTTTGATAAAGATTTTGCTGATAACTATGGTGAAATGGCAAGCTTACTTGCTAAGGACTATGCTAATTGGGATAAAACTGACGATAATTTTCCATTTTTAAGAACCTTCGATCCATGGGCAGGACATTCATATGCCGGAGGTTTAGGTGGATGGAACGGGAATGGTCAAGAATCAAGCTCTGAGGCGATGCAATCGTGGGGAGGCTTGTATATGTTAGGTGTAGCAACAGGAAATAAAGCCATGCGTGATGCCGGAATCTTTGGTTGGGAAACAGAATCAAGAGCTACTGCCGAATATTGGTTTGATAGAGATAGAGAAAATATTAATTATACAAATTATCATCATCCGTATTGTTGTAACTTGACTTCTCAAGGAGTTGGTTGGTGGACTTGGTTCTCGGGTGATCCTGTTTGGATGCATTCCATTCAATGGATGCCGATATCACCATGCTTAAAGTATTTGTATAAAGATTTGGAGTTTGCAGAATGGGATTACAAAACAATGTGGGAAGGAAAAGAAATTGGCGGATATGAAGTAGCAGAGCAAGGGAATTATTTAAGTAGAGAATCGGGTTTGGGAAATGTTGTACTTACATATTTACAAATATCAGATGCTGATACAACTGCTAAAATCTTTGATGATATGTGGGATGGGAATATGCCGGTGGCTCGAAATGTAGATACTGGTGGTATTACATATTATATAACACATTCTCATCGTAATTATGGCGATATTTGTTGGGATATACATGCTGATGTACCTACAGCAACTGCATATCTGAAAAATGGGAAATATACTTACATGGTATATAATCCGGAAAAAACAGAAAAAGTAGTGAATTTTTATAATGCTGCTTTGATCGTTAAATCTTTTACGGCACCGGCTCAACGTTTAACAGTATATCAAGATGATGCACAAGCAACAAAAATTGAGATAGAGCAGCCAAAATCCAATGTAGTTGAATTAGGCAAGACTTTGCAACTTAATGCAGTAGTTTTAGACCAGTATGGAGCTAAAATGGAGAATACTATAAGTTGGGAAGTAAGCAATGGTGCAACTATCAGTCAGGAAGGCTTTTTAACTGCAGGCAATACAAAAACTGATGTTGTTGTAACAGCATCATCAGAAGGTTTGACTTCAGCGACATTAATTTTAAATATTAATGACAAAATAGTGTTGGAATTTGCACAAATTCAACCTCAAATTGAGTATTTGGAAGTTGGAAATAGCATCTCTTACTATTTAGATATGAAAGATCAATATGGGAATAAATACGAAAGTGTCGTAGAATGGGAAATTAGTAAAGATGAAGTGTTGCTAAAAACAGATTCTATACTTGATATTCAATCAATTGGTTTATATAAGATAAAAGCTACTGTAGATGAAAAATCATATGAAACCGAAATCCATTTAACTCCTAAGTTCCCAAATATAGCATTAGGTAAAAAAGCAAAAGCATCATCATACGAAAATGCGGGAACTTTAGTCGAATACGTGAATGATGGAAAAGCTAACACAAGGTGGGGCAGTGTGCATAGTGATCCACAATGGGTGTATATTGATTTAAAGCAAAGTTGTTATATCAGTTATGTTACATTGTTGTGGGAAACTGCATATTCATCACAATTTGAGATTCAAGTTTCGGAAAATGCACTTGATTGGACTACTATAACGACTCAAAGTGGAACAGGAGGTACTCAGACTGTAAAAATTGATATAAATGCACGTTATATTAGAATGTACGGAACACAACGTGCTACTAATTATGGACATTCAATGTATGAATTTGAAGTCTATGGTATTGAGCCTCAGGGAGATACCCCGGCATTGTTCGGACTCGATATAACACCTCGTAATATGCAATTAAAAGAAGGTGAGTCTGTTCAATTATCGGTTAAAGGATATGATCAGTTTGGAAATGAAATGTCTATTAATCCTACATATTTAGTTACATCCGGAGAAGGAAATGTAACTGCAAACGGATTATTGACTCCCAGTAAATATGGAAGTATTACAATTAGTGCAACATCAGAAGCAAAATCAAGTTCTGTTACATATTTGGTTGAGGAACAAATCAAATTGAAACAAATAGAAATTTCTCCTAAAACATCATTGTTGCCGGTAGGTAAAACTCAGGAATTTACTTGTGTTGCGACAGATCAATTCGGCGCAGAATTTGAATCATCATCAATAGGATATTATTTAAAAGGAGATGGTGCTCGTCTTATTGATAATTTATTCTATGCTGATAATGTAGGCGATTATGAAGTGTCGGCAGGTGTAGGCGAAATTCGTGATACAGCTACTGTGAGTGTATCTTCATTAAGCGATATGAATTTGGCATTTAATAAACCTGTAATTTCAACAGGCTATGAAAATGCAGGAACGTTACCTGAATATGTAAATGATGGTGATATCACAACAAGATGGGGCAGTCAACATAAAGACGGACAATGGATTCAATTTGATTTGAAAGATTCTTATAAATTAACTAGCGCGGAAATTTATTGGGAAACTTCATCGGCTGCCGAATATCAATTATTGGTTTCGAAAGACGGGGACGATTGGGTTGTTGCAGCTGATAAAAAGAATCAACCTGCAGGAAGTAGAACAGACATTATAGATTTGACTCAATACCAAGGCAGATATTTGAAAATTAATTGTATCAAGAGATCAAATACTTACGGCTTTTCAATATTTGAATTTAGAGTATATGGCTCTGAAATTATATTGAGTGCTGAAAATGAAGAGTATCAGACGAATGTAGAAATCTATGCAAAAAACGGGGAAATAAATATAATTACTGCAGATAAGATTAATAATATTGGAATTTACGATTTGACCGGACGCTGTTTATCTTTCATAAATGAAATTGTAGGTAATAAACAAGTAGTACTGGATAGAGGACATGGTATATATATTGTGAGATACCAGCAAAACAATGTTTATTATCAAACTAAAATTGGCTTTTGATAATTACAAAAATAGATGTATCTTTGCCCCGTATTGGTTTTTGCTCTTTTAAATAAAAGAGTAAACGAAGAGGGAATTGGGTGAGAATCCCAAACAGTCCCGCTGCTGTAATACCTTTGTGGTCGGCAATCTTAGCCACTGTCTTTATTAGGATGGGAAGGCGCCGATTTTTGGGTTAAGTCAGAAGACCTGCCGATACGATAACAATCAGAAAGGAGCTATTATGCTCTTTGTATCCTCGAGGAAAGGATCGACAGGTATTATGCGGAATTTTCGTCTTTTATTTTTATTCGTTTTATATTGTGTTGTAACGTTTAGTGCGTCGGCTCAATTAGATACTACTAAAGTTTATGCTTTAGCCGAAGTGCAGTTTAGTCCTAAACGTCAACTTAAGGAGATGGTACCATTCCAAACTATGGATGCGGGTGTCATCGAAAGGCTTAGTTGCCAATCGGTAGCAGATGCGGTACGTTATTTTTCAGGAGTTCAAATTAAAGACTATGGTGGTGTTGGTGGTATTAAAACTATCAATATACGTAGTATGGGTACAAATCAAATGGGTGTGTTTTATGATGGAATCCAACTTGGAAATGCTCAAAATGGGCAAATCGATTTAGGCAGATTTTCTACAGAAAACATGGAATCAATTGATTTGTACAATGGACAAAGAGGGTCTGTGTTACAATCTGCAAAAGATTACGGCTCGGCAGGAACAATATACTTGAATACAAGGAAGCCTGTATTTAATGATTCTATAAATTATCATCTTCGTGCAACAATGAAAGCCGGGTCTTTCGGTTTGGCAAATCCATCCATATTGTGGGAACAAAAATTATCAGATAAAGTTACATTGTCTGCAAGTGCAGAGTATACATATGCAAACGGAAAATATAAATTCCGATATAAAAAAGTAAAAAATGATGGTACTACAGCTTACGATACAACTGCAATTCGCGAAAATGCTGATATTAACGCACTTAGAACAGAATTGTCTTTATTTGGAAAACTCAAAGAAGGAGAGTGGAAAGCACAATTATACAACTATTATTCAGAACGCGGAATCCCGGGTTATATAGCCAGAAATTTATATTTTCATAAACAAAGACAGTGGGATGATAACTTTTTTGTGCAGACACATTATAAGCAAACATTTTGGAAGAAATATTCGATTCTTGTAAATGCAAAGTATGCCTATGATTATACCAGATATCTAAATCCGGATACAACATTGCAATATATTGATGATACTTACAAGCAGCAAGAAGCATATTTGTCGATGGCAAATTCTGTGAATATATTTCCATTTTGGGATGTTTCATTGTCAGCTGATTATCAATTTAATAGTTTAGATGCGACATTACGCGATTTTGCATATCCAACACGTCATACAGGTTTGGTTGCACTTGCCACTGCATTTAAGTTTCCGAATATTAAATTACAAGCCAGCGTATTGGGAACTTTTGTTCACGAAAATGTAAAGAGATCTATAGCGGCATCAGACATAGCAGTATTTACTCCAACAGCAATAGTTTCTGTGCGTCCATGGCGAACGATACCATTTGACATAAGAGCATTTTATAAACGTATATTTAGGATGCCTACATTTAATGATTTATATTACACTTTTGTAGGTAATTCTATGTTAGAGCCTGAATATGTAACACAATATGATTTAGGCCTTTCGTACCATTATCATGACGGGAAACATATTTTTTCCGATTTCGGAATACAGCTAGATGTATATGATAACCAAGTAGAAAATAAAATAGTTGCGATTCCGTCTTCAAATCCATTTAGGTGGCAGATGAAAAACTATGGACAAGTTCGTATTAACGGGATTGATGTTTCTATGGATTTTGGTTTACAATGGTGCTGTTATTGGAATTTGGATTTGCGTTTGGCCTATTCATATCAAGAATCAAAAGATTTGAGTTATGTTGCAGACAGTCCTTATTATGGAGGACAAATGCCATATACTCCGTGGAATAGTGGTTCTGCAGTGCTTAATCTTGCGTATAAAACAATAGGGCTTAATTATAGCTTTATATATACCGGCGAAAGATATAGCTCAAGTGCAAATATACCCGCAAATTATATCCAACCATGGTATACACATGATATAGCCTTGTCGTATGCTTTCAAAATTAAATCAGTAAAATGCACAGCATCAG
This sequence comes from Bacteroidota bacterium, assembly GCA_022708465.1. Lineage (GTDB taxonomy): Bacteria > Bacteroidota > Bacteroidia > Bacteroidales > Paludibacteraceae > Enterocola. Next base: position 16,818 of record JAKIYQ010000001.1, read on the forward strand.
CCGAAGTTAATAATTTATTTAATCAACAATACGAAGTTATATCCGGTTATCCTATGCCGGGAACTAACTTCAAAATTATTTTAAAAGTAGCGTTATGAAAACAATCAATTTTTATGTATTTGTGTTTATTTGTCTTTTGTTTGTTTCGTGTAGAAATATTGAGCCCACTCCTCCTATGGTAAAACAACCCATAAATGGATTTTATTTGCTTAATGAAGGTACATGGGGTAGTAATAATGCTTCTTTAGATATGTACGATTATGAAACAAACGAATACACGCAAAATGTTTTTCCATCCATAAATCCGGAAGTGATATTAGGTTTGGGTGATGTAGGGAATGATTTGCAGATATATGGTTCTAAAATGTATGCAGTAATAAATGCATCAAACATAGTCGAGGTAATGGATGCAGCAACTGCAAAGCATATAGCTCAAATAGAAATACCAAATTGCAGAAAAATAACATTCTATCAAGGTAAGGCTTATGTTAGTTCATACGCAGGAGTCGTTTTGGAAGATAATACACAACTCGGTTATGTTGCAGAAATAGATACAAGTACTTTTCTAGTTAACCGAACTATAAGCGTTGGCTATCAACCTGAAGGGATGGCTGCTGTAGATGGTAAATTGTATGTTGCAAATTCAGGAGGATATTTATATCCTGTGTATGATAATAAATTATCAATAATTGATATCGAAACATTTACAGAAATATCTTGTGTAGAAGTGGCTGTGAATATGCAAACAATGCAGGCTGATTCGCACGGCAATATACTCATAGTCTCTTGGGGCAATTATAATGATGTACAATCTGATTTAATATTATTTGATACTAAATCTGCAAGTGTAAAGAAACGCTTTAATATTAGAGCAGGAAGCATGTGCATTGTGGGAGATTCTGCATATGTAGGTAATTACGATTATCTTACGAATCAATCATCATATACCTTAGTTAATTTAGCCTCAGAAGAACTTGTTCCCGGTAGTTTTATATCAGAGGGTTACGAAAGCATAGTTTTGCGTTCTATTGCTGTAAATCCCGATAATCATGATATCTTTTTGATGGATGCAGCAGATTATGTCTCGCCTGGAAGTGTATATTGTTTTTCATCGGAAGGAGAATTTAAGTGGAGAAAAATAGCAGGCAATACCCCCGGATATATTGCCTTTAAAAAGAAAACACAATTGTAGTGTCCTGTAAATTAATTTTTGCAATTTGCTTACAAGTATGTAACTTTATAGCTTTAATGATATATGGCAAAGCAAAAATTTTATACTGTTTGGAAGGGCAGAAATACAGGTGTATTTTCAGATTGGGATACTTGCAAAGAGCAGATAAGCGGTTTTGATGGTGCTCAATACAAGTCATTTGAATCTCTTGATGCTGCTCAGCAGGCCTTTAAAGGAAATTATTGGACATATACTTCAAAATCGAAAACTTCAAAATCGGAAAATACTAAAACTAATTTTGAAAAGGAGAGCATTGCTGTAGATGCCGCATGTAGTGGAAATCCCGGAGATATGGAGTATAGGGGAGTGTACGTTAAAACGGGTGAGGAAATTTTCCATCAAGGCGTTTATAAAGAAGCTACTAACAATATAGGAGAGTTTTTAGCGATAGTTCATGGCTTGGCATTACTTAAAAAGCGTAATAGTTCATTACCATTATATTCCGATAGTATAACCGCATTGGCGTGGATCAAAGCAAAAAAATGCAAGACTAAACTAGAACGAACAGCTGTTAATATTAGTTTGTTCGAACGCATTGAGGCTGCAGAAAAATGGCTGCAAGAAAATTCTTATACAACTAAAGTAATGAAGTGGCAAACTGAAGTTTGGGGCGAAATTCCTGCAGATTTTGGTCGAAAATGATTAATCTAATTTCAAAAAATCGATATTGATATTTTCGCTTTTTATATAGACAATCCCGTAATTATTATTTTTGAGCGCGTCGGTAGTCCAGTAATTGACGTTTAATACCTTTTTATTGTTTGTATCATGAGAGTGACCTGTAATAACTGCGTTTACATTATTGTCTGAGAATAACTTAAATAGTACATGCAATTCTTCTTGTTGATAGATACCGTTATTAACTTGTTGAGGGAAAAAATTGACATGTGTAACTATTATGCAGTATCGATATTGATTACGAGTATTAAGTTGTTCTTTTAGCCAGTCTAATTGTGTCTTTCCAAGAGTAGCACTACTACTTTCAAGTGTTATGTATAAATCTTGAGTGGTAGGCGTTTGAACCTTGAAACTATATGTAGAACTTCCAAAATTATCGAGATATAGTTTCCAATCAAAATAGATATCGTGATTGCCTGCTACAAAATAGCATGGCTTAGCATTAAAATTGTCAAATTGATCTTTGGCAAATGAAGCAAATTCAGACTTACTATTGTATATATCTCCATTAATGACAACAAAACTTGCATCAGAATTGGATGCCATAGAGAAGAATTCAGGCATCATAACTTCATCTGTATGTAGATGCAAGTCACTTGCAATGATAAATGAATAATTATCGCTTGTTGTTGTGATGTTTAAAACCGGATTCTGTTCGTTTTTTTTAATAGAATCGGCAGTTCGTTTATCTACATCATACGTGGTACGAATAAAATCTAATGGATCAAATTCGCACGAGCATAGCACAATAGCTATTATAATTGATATGTATAACTTTATATTTCCCATATAATACCTGCACGAATCTTGCAATCAAAATGATTGAATTGAATATTTCCTATTCCGGCAGCTCTACACTGGCCTTGTATAAAATAGCTCAAATTACGAGGATATGCGTATGATAATTTAATATCTAACATAATATCCGTACTTCTCCCAAAATATAAGTTGTCAAAATTCTTTAGACTGATTCGTATGTTATAATAATTATCTCGACTCCAAATATAACCTGCAAAATTGTATAATACATTACAGTACTCACCATATCCAGAATTAGCAGCGTAATTATATCTAATCATATATCCTAATTCTACATCAAAGTGCTTTGGAATATAGCTGACAATAATAGCCCAATCGTGTTCTCTAAGACCGGAATATGTGTGTGGATTAAATAAGTATTTACAGCCAAGACGCATAGGAAACTTTGGTATGTTGAATTGATATGATGCATCAGCTAGCAGTGCGTGAAAGTATGCCGTATGGTTAGGAGCAGTTGTAAGTCCGACACCTAAAGAAAAATTCCAGTTATTGTATTTGTAAGCACCAATAGCATCAATCTCAACATAAGTATTCTCAATGTAGTTATTACCAACAGTACAATATGCAGACAAACTGCCTTGCGCGTTTATGCTATGGCTGTATGTCAATAATGTAATAATTAGTATAACTAGTTTTTGCATATATCTTCTATATGGTTGATTATTAATTGATAATCATCAGGAGTAAACCATTTTATAGATTTGTCACGCTTAAACCATGTAAGTTGTTTTTTAGCATAGTGACGTGAATTTCGCTTAATTAGTTCAATAACTTTCTCTTTCGATTCTATTTCGCCATCCCAGTATGCAAACCACTCTTTATATCCAACTGTATTAAGAGCATTAAGTTGTTTTTGTTTATACACATCAGCAGCTTCTGCTTCCAGCCCTTCTGCTATCATAGCATCTACTCTATGGTTTATCCGATTGTATAAATCTTCAGTGGGTCGAGTAATGCCTATTTTAATTATGTTGAAATCACGTTTTTTCTTTGGTGTGGTAAGAATTTCAGAATAGGGACGTCCGGTAAGAAAACATACCTCTACTGCATGAATTACTCTGCGATAATTTTTTAAATCGACTCGTTGGTAATGTTCAGGATCAAGCAATTTTAGCATGGCTTGCAAACTCTCAATGCCTTCGTTTTCGTATATTCTGTTTAGATTTTTTCTTACTTCAGGATCTGCATTAGGGATATCGTCCATGCCATTGCAAACAGCATCAATATACATCATTGAGCCACCAACCATCAGTGCAAAATCAGACTTTTTAAATAATTCAGGAAGCAAATTAATTACATCAATTTCAAATTGCCCTGCGCTGTATAATTCATCAAGTTCCTTTGTATCTATGAAAAAATGCTGCGCCAACTTTTGTTCTTCAAAACTTGGTGCAGCCGTTCCTATTTTAAGTCCCTTATATATCTGTCGTGAGTCAGCCGAAATTACCGGTATGGAAAAGTGTTGGGCAATCTTTATTCCCAATGCTGTTTTCCCTACACCTGTGGGGCCAAGCAACACGAGCAATGTTTTCATTTTAGTGCATCAAAGTCTTCGTCAAAATTCATGTCACTAAAACTATCTGCATCTAACTCTTCTATATCAAAATTTTCGTCTCCATAAAAGTTCTCATCAATAGAACTCGGATCTGTTGTCGATGAACTAGGCATTTTTACGTCATCAAAATTTACAAGAGCAGATTGTTCAGGAGGATTACCGGTTGATGCGGTGCAAGCAGCAATTTCCAAATCTTTCCCGGGGATAATTTCTTTAAGTTGTATAAAGAAGGCTCTGTCTGATAGATAATCAAAGACGTATAGCAATTTTTGTCCTTCTTCTGAAACAAATTCGCTGATTACTGTTTCATCCATTACGTAATTATCTACGTCGGCACTTGTGTCCATTTCAAGCAATGTAACTTCTTGCTGTTTTTCCCAATCATCATTACATATAAAGAATGATGTAATAACATCTTTTGCATATCCTACAGAATCTAAGATTGCATTATGTAACTCAGAAAATTTAGCTTCGGAATCAATGCTTATCTCGCGCATGAATCCATCAACTTCGTCAGAAATGAGTATAAATTTGTAAATCATACAGAATTATGCATTAAGTTTACGTTCAATTTCTTCTATGCTATAGCGGAAACTCTTGTCAGTGTCAATAAGATCTTTAACTGTTTTGCATGCATGTAAAACAGTTGCGTGATTTCTTTTCCCGATAACATTACCTATTGATGTAAGCGAGTCTTTTGTCATTTGTTTTGCAAAATACATAGCTATTTGACGCGCTTGAACAACCTCTCTTTTGCGTGATTCAGATATCAAACTATTAACGGAAATTTGGAAGTAGTTACATACGACATCGCGTATGGATTGAACTGTAATCTGTTTGTCTGATATAGATACCAATGTTCCAACAACCTTCTTAGCCAAATCTATATTGATGGTTTTTTGGTTCATGGTAGATTGAGCTATAAGAGATATGATTGTCCCTTCCAAATTTCTGATATTGTCAGTTACATTTTCTGCAATGTAAGTAATAACATTTTCAGGAATTTTTAATCCATCGGCTTCAACTTTTGCTTTTAGTATTGCTTTACGTGTTTCAAAGTCAGGACCTTCAACCTCTGCTGTAAGACCCCATTTAAAACGAGTAAGGAGACGTTCTTCCAATCCTTCCAACTCAGCCGGTTTCTTATCACAAGTCAGGATTAATTGCTTACCTGATTGATGTAAATGATTAAATATATGGAAGAAAGTATTTTGAGTGCTCGTCTTTTTGCCTTCTCCAAATTCCTGAATATCATCAATTATAAGCATATCAACCATTTGGTAAAAATTTAAGAAATCGTTTACTTGATTGTTGCGTGATGCTTCAGTATATTGCAATTGAAATAGGTTTGCAGATACATACAATACTTTCTTCTGAGGGTGCAATTCCTTTGTTTTAAGACCAATTGCATTAGCGAGGTGAGTTTTACCAACACCTGATTTCCCGTAAATCAGAAGAGGATTAAATACAGCCTTACCCGGTTGACTTGCAATGTTAATGCCGGCAGTACGAGGCAATTTATTGCAATCTCCCTCAATAAAATTACCAAAGTTGTAATTGTAATTAAGTTGAGAGTCGAACTCAGAAATACCTACACGTTTGCGTTCTGCATTTTGGTTACTGCATGGAATATCTGTAGAACCTCCACGTTTATTATCCTTATCCAAAATAACTCTATAGAACAATTTTGTATTAGGCCCAAAAACTCTGAATATTGTTGAGCGCATTAGGTCTGCATATTTCTCTTCCAAGTATTCGCGAAAGAAATGGCTTGGTACTTGTATTGTAAACGAATCGTTCACTAATTGTAGCGGAACAATAGGTTCAAACCAAGTTTTATAACCGACCTCTCCAACGTTGTCTTTAATTACTTCAAGACATTGGTCCCATAATTGTGAAAAATCAGCGCTCATTTTTGTGTAATTATTTTAATAATTCATAATTCATTGTTTGGCAAATATCGTTTTTTATTTCTTGAAAAAAAAATGTGTTTTTGTTTGTTTTTTTCAAAACAACTGCAATGTTTTGTGTCTTAGGTAATTATACTAACGTATTGATATACAGACTATTATAAACTAAGATTTGATAAAACTATTGACAACCAATGAATTAGCGTAATACTTATTTATTATAAAAAATCGGGGTAAAAATAGGGAAATCGTTATGTTTCAACGGTTTCCCTATTATTGTTAAAATATTGTTAAAATAGTAATTTTATTTTCGTCTTACTTTTTGGCTTTGTCTTTACTTCCAAAAACAGAAAAATGTACATAACGTTTAGGATTTGCCTTTAAATCTATAAGTAATTGATTAGCACTATTTGCTGTTGAATCTATATGTAAATACAATTGTTTGTCGTTCAATAGCAATCCTAGAGTATTGTCTTTGCTCTTAAATTTATCTGAAGCGAACTGCAAATTAGCTAATGTAGCATTAACCTTTTCAATAGTTGCTTTTAAGTCCATTTCTGCTATATCAGTACTAATCTTAGATAATTTAGAAGTTGTTGTTTTGACATCAGTCATTATTGTTGGTACATCATTATTCATGATGTTATTGAGTTTAACCGATGCAAGTTTTAATTCTTTTGTAGCTTGCTCTGCATTTGCCAAAGTTTTGCGTATATTTTCATCTTCAGCAACTTTGCGTATAGCTAATATTGTAGAGTCTAGTTGTGGAACCAATCTTTCTATTGGCGGCATAAGCGATTGTACAATTTCCGCAATCATACCTCCAACAACTTCGCCTTGCAAAGTGTCGCCTGTTTGACATAGTTCAGTGCCATTGCCTAACTTTAATTGTATAGCTTTGTCTCCCATTAATCCGGTTTCATAAACTTGTGCAATTGTTCCCTTGGGAACTACAAGATGTTTGTCAACTGTTATTTCCAATGTTATTGGAGCTTCCTTTGTATAGTCAAAATATATATCACTAACATGACCTATTTTATATCCGTTGATGAGTACATGTGTGGTTTTTACTATTCCGTCAACTCTATCATATTGTACATAGAAATAGGTATTCGGTTTAAATACATTAATTCCTTTTAGATAGTTGATACCGAAATATAGCATTCCTATTGCAACAACAACAGCAATACCTATTTTTGTTTCACGTGTTAAAAACTTCTTTTTTTTCTCGCCCATAGTGATTTATTTGGATTGTGTTTGATATTCTGTTATCGCATCTTTAGTAGGTATCTTAACCCCCTTTTTATATGCAATAATAAATGCGTCAGGAAATTCTTTGCTTACATTTTTACGTAGTTCAATTATTGCGTCTAAGTTAGTCGATTTCCCTACTATATATTTATATAGATTGCCTTCTTTTTTTGTTTCGGTTATTTTGATGCCTTTAAAAATAGCGTCATTCAATTTGTATTTATTTTTAGAAGAAAAAATCTGAACCATAAAAACAATATCCTCATATTTGTTATTGTCAACTTTTGATATTGGTGCTGTTTCTGCAGTTTTTTCTTCTTCTATTTGTTTCACAACAATGGTATCTTTAATAACAGGTTCCGGAGTTTCAGGAACAGCGGGAGTATTTATACCGGTTCCGTTTTTCTTTTCCAAGTCGTGTTTATATGCTATAATTGCCTTATATAATGCTGTAGCCAATGCAATTTGATTTTTATTTTCATTTAGAGATTTTTCTTCTTCTCTGTTTGAAATAAATCCTAATTCGACCAAAATTGATGGCATTGTGGTGGCTCTTAAAACCAAGAAACCGGCTTGACGAACGCCTCTGTCTAATCTTTGACTTGCATTAACCAGTCTTGTTTGAACCATGTCAGCACAAGTGATACTTCTATCCATATACTGATCTTTCATAAATTCAAACATAATGTACGAATCGGTTGAATTAGGGTCAAAACCTTGATAATTCTTTTCGTAATCGTCTTCTAATAAGATAACTGAGTTCTCTAACATTGCAACTTCCATGTTCTCTTTATTACGAGATACACCTAAAGTAAATGTTTCAACTCCATTAGCGCTTCTGTTTTTTGCTGCATTGGTATGAATAGAAACAAACAAATCGGCTTTTGCACGATTTGCAATTCTAGCTCTTTCATTTAAATCAACAAAAACATCATTGTCTCTTGTATAAATAACTTTTATTTCAGGATTTTTTTCTTTCAACATGTCTCCAAGTAGGAGAGCATGTCGTAAATTAATATTTTTTTCTTTTGAAAATGATCCTATGGCACCTGCATCATGTCCACCATGTCCGGCATCAATTACTATTGTAAATGGCGCTGCATTGATATAACCAAACAAGCAGAGTGCAAGTGAAATTGTAATTATGTGTTTTAATGACATTGTTTTGATATGTTTCATGCGCAAAAGTAGTGATTTTTTTACTAATGAGGCTTGATGTATGAGCAAATATGTAGCAAAAAATATTAAAAAATCAGATACGTCTTTATGTTACCCTTAAAATGTGTAACTTTGCGGTTTGTTTATATACACTATTCTATAAGACTCTTTGAGGCAAGGTTTTCAAATACTTTTGAGCGTGTTGTTTGCATTTTCATATGCATTGTCAGCATATTCTCAGCAAGACAGTTCGATGTTAGTGCCTGTTGTACCATTGGATACACTTACTATTTCGTTGCCTTTAGATTCTGTCGCTTCTAAAAATAAAAATTCAAGTGAGGCGATAAAGAAAAGAAAACCCAAAAAAACCACTCAATCTATTACATCTGATATTGCTTATAATGCAAAAGATTCAATTGTTCTAATAGGTAACCATACTGCATTACTATATGGTGAAGCCCAAGTAATTTATAATGATATAGAATTAAAAGCTGATTATATAAGACTTCGTTTAGACAGTAATTTGGTTTATGCTACGGGAGTTCCTGATTCTACGGGTGAAAATATGAAAGGTAAGCCTGTTTTTAAAGATGGTAAAGAGTCTTACGAAGCAAAGGCAATGAAGTATAATTTTAATTCAAAAAAAGGTTTTATATGGGGAACTGTAACAGAACAAGGTGAAGGCTATGTTACAAGTGCCAAAACAAAGAAAATTTCTGAAGACGAATATTGCTTACAGCATGGTAAGTACACAACTTGCGATCAACATGATCATCCGCATTTTTACCTTGCATTAACCAAGGCAAAAATGAAACAGGGCAAGTATATAGTATCCGGACCTGCTTATTTGGTTGTTGAGGATATACCATTTCCATTGGCTGTTCCATTTGGTTATTTCCCGGTTAACCAAAAATATTCGTCAGGTATTATATTCCCAACGTTTGGAGAAGAACAAACACGTGGTTTTTATGCAAAAGGGATGGGATATTATTTCGCTATAAATGACTACATTGATTTAGCCTTAACTGCAGATGTGTATACTAAAGGTTCCTGGTCTTTGGCATTAGCTTCAAGTTATAAATGGAGGTACAAGTTTGGAGGATCTCTTAATTTGAGTTTTATTCGCAATACTTATGGTGATCCGAATACACCTGATTATAGATCATCTAATGATTTTAGAGTTATGTGGTCACACACACAAGATCAGAAGATGAGTCCGTACACTTCGTTTTCGGCAAGTGTAAACTTTTCAACATCAAGTTACGAACAGAACAATGTAGATAGTTACTACAATCCGGCTTTATTGTCTCAAAATACAAAAAGTTCAACAATAACCTTAACACAGACATTCCCGGAGAGCCCATTTACATTGTCTTTAAGTATGTATGTTAATCAACGTACATCAGATTCAACGATAAACTTGAATTTGCCGTCAATTACATTAAACATGAGTCGTGTTTGTCCATTTAAACGAAAATCGTCTGTTGGTAAAGAAAAATGGTATGAGAAGATTGCTATTACATATAATTTGGCTCTTTCAAACAGTATAACTGCAAAAGAAAGCAAATTTATGCAGACTAATTTCTTGCGAGATTGGAAAAATGGTATTAAAAACGAAATACCTATATCAGCATCATTTACTCTGTTTAAATATTTAAATTTGAATGTAGGTTTAAATAATTCATTGAGATGGTATTTTAGTAAAGTCAATCAACATTGGGAGGGAGACTATTCCGGTGCTGCGGTATCAGATACTACTTATGGCTTTTACAATTTATATAAATGCAGTGCATCAGTTGGTTTACAAACACAATTATTCGGATTTTACAAAATAAAAAGTAAACCCGGTAAAAATGCGCCTATATTTAGGCACAAAATAGTTCCATCTGTAAGTTTTTCCATTGCACCTGATTTTGGTGCACCGGGTTGGGATTATTGGGGAACCTACGATCGTCCTGCATCTGATGGTTCAATTAAAACCGTTTACTATGATAAGTTTGCAGGGGGAATATATGGAGGTTCACCTTCTAGAGGGGCATCCGGTAGCGTGTCATTCACAGTATCGAATAATTTGGAAATGAAATATTGGAGTGCAAAAGACACTACAGGGAAAGCTAAGAAAATAACTCTTATTGATAACTTTAGTTTCGGAACTTCATATAACATAATGGCCGATTCGCTTAATTGGTCAAATATAAACTTAAATCTTCGTTTCAAAATATATAATCAATTTACAATGAATATTGATTTTGTTTTGGATCCTTACACCTATCAGCTTAACGCGTTTGGTTCTCCAACTAAAGTAAATGTTTCGCAAGTTGAAAAGAATGGTGTTTTAGGACGTTTACAAAGTACAGGTACATCTTTTGGATACACCTTCTCAAACGAAACTTTCAAGAAAAAGAAGAAAATAACGACTCCACTTCCCTCTAATAATGAGGGTGAATTACCCGGTGAGTCTTCCGAATTAGCGCAAAATATTGCTTCCTTAGATCCTATGACTGAAATGACTGAAAAGGAAAAAAGAAAGGAAAGGTATAAAAAAGAAGATGCAGATTATCAGGAATTTAAGGTGCCATGGAGTTTAAGTCTTAATTATAGTATCCGATATGCATACTCAACATTTAATTATGATATAATGGAGTATGATCGCAAACTAACGCATAACCTGAGTATTTCGGCAAATATAAATTTCACAAAGACATGGAGGTTTAGTGTATCATCCTATTATGATATTACCAATAATGAATGGACTTATGTAAATTGTACACTTTCAAAAGACTTGCACTGTTGGCAAATGTCTGCAAGTTTTGTTCCTATTGGCAGATATACAACTTACAACTTTATGATAGGCGTTAAGTCTACATTATTGCAAGATTTGAAGTACGAGAAACGAAAGGATACATCAGACAATATAAACTGGTTTTAGTAATCATTTAATTATAAAAATATGGACAAAAAGAATTATTATTTAGCACTTACATACGATTTATTTGTAGGTGAAGAACAAGAGTTAATGGAGCAAGCTACAATAGAAAAGCCTCTTTGCTTTTATAGTGGTTTGGGCATGATGTTGGATAAGTTTGAAGAAGCAACAGTAGGACTCGAAATGAACAATACATTTGATTTTGTAATATCTAAGGCTGATGCTTATGGAGAATACGATAATGAAAGTGTAATCGATCTGCCTAAAAATATTTTTGAAGTTGACGGCAAAATTGATAATAAGGTCTTGTTTGAAGGAAATGTTGTACCTTTGCAAGATCAAGAAGGAAATAGAATTAACGCTTCGATTGTTGCTGTTGGAGAAGATACTGTAACTGTAGATTTAAATCACCCATTGGCCGGTGAAGATTTGCATTTCGTTGGAAAAGTATTAGTTAAAAGAGAAGCTGATGAAGATGAAATTAGAAACCTTATGAGTCAACATTCTTGTGGTTCTTGCCATGGCGACTGTGAAGGTGAAGACTGCGAGAGTGGTTGTTGCGGATGTAAGTGATATAGTGACTAATAAATAATTTTGGCGATATGAATACATTTGGAAATATATTCAGACTGACTGAATTTGGTGAATCTCACGGACGTGCCATAGGCGGAGTTATTGACGGATGCCCTGCAGGTATCTTGATAGACGAGACATTTGTACAAAGTGAATTAGACAGACGCAAGCCTGGTCAATCAGCTTTGACAAGTCCACGTAAAGAATCGGATATCGTAGAATTTTTATCCGGTGTTTTCGAAGGTAAAACTACAGGAACTCCGATAGGTTTTATTATCCGTAATTCTGACCAACATTCGTCGGATTATGAAAATGTAAAAAATGTATTCAGACCTTCGCATGCCGATTATACTTACACAGCAAAATATGGACTGCGTGATTATCGCGGTGGTGGGCGTAGCTCAGCACGAGAAACTGCATGTCGTGTCGTTGCCGGAGCAGTAGCTAAACTTGCTTTAAATCAAAAGTTTGAAGATTCTATTAGTATAGACGCAAAAATTATTCAGATAGGAAAAGTTATAGGAACTGAGGCTGAAATGAATGCAGAGATTCTAAAGGCTAAACAAGATTGTGATACAGTTGGCGGAATAATATCTTGTACCATCAAGAATGTGCCATTCGGTTTAGGAGAACCTGTTTTCGGTAAATTGCAGGCATTGCTTGCATCTGCAATGATGTCAATTAATGCGGCTAAGGGATTTGAATATGGAACAGGTTTTGAAGGAGCTTCAATGCGTGGCTCTGAACAAAATGACGAATTTATTTGTCAAAACGGGCAAGTTAAAACTAAAACCAATCGTTCCGGTGGTATTCAAGGAGGAATCTCTAATGGCCAGGATATTTACTTTAGAGTTGCCTTTAAACCCGTTGCAACTCTTATGAAAGCGCAAAATACAATTGATGCAGATTGTAATTCTGTTGTTTTAACTATGAAGGGAAGACATGATGCTTGTGTATTGCCTCGTGCTATACCTGTTGTTGAATCGATGGCTGCAATTGTATTGTTCGATGCTTATTTAATGTCGCGTAGCTCGCGTATTTAGTTGTCGCAAAGTTCTAATCGATAAACTTTTTTAGTATTGGCATTGATTTTATATCTGTTGTCGATGCGTTTTCCAATAATCCATACAATATCATTGCCAGAAACAAGTAAGTAAATGTCTTGTTTCTGTGCAATGTTTATTTTTGTATCCACAAAAAAATCACTGAGTTTTTTAGGACTTTCCATTCCGAGTGGATAAAAGAAATCGCCATTGCGCCATTTTCTTATTGTTAGCGGAAACTTTAATTTGTCTGCATCAAGCAGAGCTACTTTTGTGTCTTTACAAATACTTGTATCAAAAACGAAACTCATTTTTAGATGTATGGGTTGTATGCAAGAGCTATCATTTTTACTTATCTCATAAGTTTTATAGTCATCTGATTTCTTTTCAGACAATATCAATCTACATCTATCAACTATTAGTTCGTGCGTGTCTGAACAAAAGCGCTTGCCTGTTTGAGTGTATTTGTGTTCAGCTATTTCTTCGATAACACTATTTGAAAATCCATATTGTTTTAACCATTCAAACAGCAATGTTTTTGAATATGGGAATGCAAAAAGTTCATCTTCGCAAATCCATGTATATGTACCATCTGTTTTACATAAATTCGATAAGTCATTATTTATAGTGTGCGAATACAAAAAAGCAGCTTCTTTCCAATTCTCAATATTGTTTTCCATCGTCTGCCTAAATACCGGATTTATATCTTCCAGCATTGGCAGTAAAATATTTCTTATCTTATTTCTGGTATATTCAGTTTCTAGATTAGTTGAATCTGTAACATAACTAAGATCGTTTTGCTTTGCATAATCTTCTATTTCTTTACGGCTGACACATAACAATGGTCTTATTATTTTGCCATTAATAGGCTTAATGCCTGTGATACCGTTAATCCCGGTTCCTCTTATTATATTTAACAGGCAGGTTTCTATAGAATCATCTTTATGATGAGCAACGCAAATAAAATCGGCATCATATTTAATTCTGATGTTTTCGAACCAATCATAGCGAAGCTTGCGAGCGGCCATTTCAATAGAAACTTTTTGTTTGGCAGCATATTCATTTGTATTAAAATGAATAATTTCAAGTGGTATATTTAAAACATTGCATAATTGCCTTACAAATAATTCATCTCTGTCTGATTCAGCATCTCGTAATTCAAAATTGCAATGTGCAGCAATACAATTGTATCCCATTTTGTGAAGAATATGGTTCAATACAACGGAATCAGCCCCTCCACTCAAGGCTATAATTAACTTTGAGTTAGGTTTGATTAATCTAAATTTTTTAATGTATTCCGCAATTTTTTGCTGCATATAAATTAAAATATTACAAAGATACTTTTTTCTATTGATTTGAGTTTGCAGATTTAATGTATAAATAGTATTTTTGCACAAATGAATGATTTTGTGCAAAAATACTATAGTAAAATTCAGTAATGAAAAAAACGCGTCAACTTTTTATTGAAACAGCAAGGCAGGTGTTTGTAAAGATGGGTGTGGCACACGCAACCATGAACGATATTGCAGAAGCTTCAAACAAGGGGCGTCGTACACTATATACGTATTTTAAAAATAAAGAAGATGTCTATTATGCTGTAGTGGAGCAAGAATTAGCGCATCTTGTAGAGCGTTTGGAAAAAATAATAGATAAAAAAATACCTGCAAATGAAAAATTGGTAGAGTATATATATATACATTTAGATAGCATCCGCGATATTGTACAAAGTAATGGTACACTTAGGGCCGACTTCTTTAATGATATAAAAACAGTGGAGCGTATAAGACGTCAGACCAGCATTAAAGAACTAAAAATGTTAAAAGTTATTTTGCGCGAAGGTGTTAATTCGGGATTATTTGGAATTAAGGATATAGATACTGCTGCAACAATTATCCTATACTCTTTAAAAGGCTTGGAGGTTCCATATATCAAAGAAAATGTTTCAGAACGTATGGCGGAACGAAAAGAAGCTATAGCTGCATTTATCTTTAAAGGCTTACGTCCTTAAATAATCAATTCTTATTGTTTGTATTTAATTGTCCTATATTTCGGTATAGGGATAGGACGTATTTTATCGGTAGATTCAAATGCCTTCTTCTTACCACTCTCGCTCGATGACTTTATTTTTGCATAGTTGATGTAAACCGTACTTTTTGCAGGCATTGTAAAACCGAAGCAGTTGCCATGTATAGGTATATCAATGAGGTCATTGTGATAATAAAAATTCCCGTTTTGATAATAGTATAATGTGTCAGCCTTTTTTCTGAGTGCAATAATATTGTCTTCAGTTTCGGATAGACCTTCATTATATAAACTTACAAATGATTGACGGCATGAACTTTCTCCTATCAATATGTTTTTGGTTTTATTAAAAGAAGAGTAATGTATCGACCATGAAGATTCGGTTGTATCGCCAATACTTATACCAAAATAGCTGTTATTATTTTCTGATTGCAAACGTGCTGAAACTTCGTAGTAAAAATCATTACGGATGTCTAATCCATTAAATTTAATCGGTAAAAATAAATCAGTTTCTGTTTTATTTTCAAAAACGTATTGATTACTTTCGATGCGGCCGGAATATTCTTCGTTCGGAATAGTTATAAACCAATAACTTGGAGTTTGTGCATCTGCATATATAATATCGTTTTCTTGGATTTCTGAAAAATTAGGAACATAATTACTCCAAGAAGGTTCTTCGTTTGTTTGCGTAAATAATTCTTTTATGTAATAATCTTTACGGAATCCTCGGTAATTTATGTTCGGCTCTCTTCCGTTAGGAAGTTCATCTCCACACATAATGCTTTTCCAATCTCCATTATTTAAGGAGTTGTTAATGTGCGTTCGCTTAGGAAATCCGTGTCCCATTTCATGAAAAATAAGATCTTCTTTGATGTTAGTCTCGTTTGGACCCGAAATGCTGTTCCAATATGTCCTATCAATTTCTATTGTAATAGGTTGACGGTTAACGTAACATAAGCCTGCTGTATTATCGCTTAAATTGGCAAAACGCATAATCAGTCCTAAACTATCGTAGTTTTGACCATATGTTTTTGCATCTTGAAAAAATTTTTGAACATAAGGCTCAAATTCGGAATCTACTTTGTATGCTTTGGGATCCGTTGAACTGCATGATACAACGAAAAGAAGGAAAAAGCAGCCTATAATATAATGGTTGAAATGTTTCATTTGCGAGTGATGTTTGCTCCTAATGCATTTAATCTTTCATCAATATGTTCATAGCCTCTATCTATTTGCTCAATATTATTAATAGTGCTGGTACCCTCAGCTCCTAGTGCAGCAATTAATAATGCAATTCCGGCACGTATATCAGGCGAACTCATATTCGCAGCTCGTAGTCTGAACTTATCACCTAAGCCAATAATAGTGGCTCTATGTGGGTCGCAAAGAATAATTTTTGCTCCCATATCAATTAGTTTGTCAACGAAAAATAATCTACTTTCAAACATCTTTTGATGTATCAATACGCTGCCTTTGGCTTTAGTGGCTACAACAAGTAAAACGCTTAGTAAATCAGGGGTTAAGCCTGGCCATGGAGCATCAGCTATTGTCATAATAGAACCATCTATATATGAATCTATACTAAAATGTTCTTGTGCCGGAATGTGAATATCATCTCTTGTACATTCTAATTGGATGCCCAATTTGCGAAAACTATCAGGTATAAGACCTAAGTTTTGTATAGATACATTTTTAATTGTAATGTCAGATCCGGTCATAGCTGCCATTCCGATAAAACTGCCAACTTCTATCATATCAGGCAGAATCGTATGTTCGCAACCTTTTAGTGAGTTCACTCCGGTAATAGTAAGCAGATTAGATCCTATTCCTTCTATTTTAGCTCCCATACTGTTAAGCATCTTGCATAATTGCTGTATGTATGGTTCGCATGCGGCATTATATATTGTTGTAACACCATCTGCCAAAACTGCACTCATAAGTATATTTGCAGTACCTGTAACAGAAGCCTCATCAAGCAACATATAGCAAGCTTGTAGCTTTTTACTTTCTATTCTGTATAATTGTTTTACTTCGTCGTAAGTAAAGTTGGCTCCCAGTTTGCGCATCCCTTCAAAATGGGTATCTAAACGCCGGCGTCCTATTTTATCTCCACCCGGTTTAGGTGCTACTGCATATCCTAAACGTGCTAATAGTGGACCGACCAACATTATAGAGCCTCTTAATGAGCTACTTTTTTTGTAGTAATCTTCTGTCTCAAAATATTCGTGTCGAATGTTTTTTGCACAGAAAGTGTATGTTTTTTCTTTTTTGTGTGTTATTTCGACACCTATCTGATGAATCAACTCAATAAGATTATTGACATCCGCAATATCAGGCACATTGTTTATCGTAACGGTACTTTCGGTAAGTAAGCACGCACAAATAACCTGAAGGGCTTCGTTTTTCGCGCCCTGAGGATAAATTTCTCCACTTAGTCTGTGTCCGCCTTCAATAACAAATGATGCCATATTATTTTCTTCCTTGTTGTTTTTGACGATTCTTACCGTTTACAAAAATCTTCTTATTGTTGTTGGCAAGTATGTCTTTAGTTTCTTTTAACTTGATCGTTTCTTCGTTTAAATCGATCTTACCATTTGAGATTTCGCGCAAATCATTAAATATTTTTTGGTCATCAACATTGTCTTTGTTCCATGTTAGGAAACATTTTTTCATGTGATTTGCCAACAATGTTACCAATTTATCTTTATTATCGCCATTATAATCTTCTACAGCCTTAATAAATTGTATCATTTGTTGTCCGTAATAACGATATTTTACTGAAGTTTCAGGATATGGAAGTGGTTCCGGTTTTGTTAAAACTAATTCTTTTGGTACCTCATATGGATAGTCAATGTCAAGTTTATAATTTGACATCATAGCCAAGTGGTCCCATAATTTATGCTTAAAGTCGTTTACATCACGCAAATGGGGAAATAAATTTCCCATTATGTTGATTATGGTATGTACACAACGTGTGCGTTCGTCCCTGTCTTCAATCGTCATGGCATATTCAACCATTTGTTGGATGTTTCGACCGTATTCTGTCAAAATTAATTTGTTCTTTTGAGTATAATATTCCATGATGTAAAATTAGAATACCTTATTTTTGGGTTTGGTAGATATAAATTCTTTAAGGTAAAATGGTTCAAAATATGCGATATCTTTGAAATCGCTTGATTTATATGCTGCTTCCGATAGCGATGCCATATTCTCTGATAATGGAATAATGTCATTCACAAAGATAGCGTTTTTATGCAAAATACTAGTTTGGCATTTTTCTGATCCGTCTCCAAAGAAGTAAACTTTTCCACTATTTAGATATTCTGCATAAGAATTTTCATCTATAATGTCGGCAGATGTTTCTCTATGTTCGCTTAAATCAGGATTATATAAAGCAGCATATACTTCCATTCGACGAGCATCAATCATAGGACATAATAGTCCGTCAACAAATCCTTGTTTTTCAATAAATCCTTTTGCAATCAATTTGAGTGTAGGTATGGCAATTAGCGGTATATCTAAACCATAACATAAACCTTTTGCAAAAGAGCTGCCAATTCTTAGGCCTGTATATGAACCCGGACCACAACTGATAGCTATTGCATCAATTTTACGATTTCGTTGTTTCGCTTCATTCATCAATTCGCCAACAAAACCTGCTATTAACTTGCCATGGTTTTTACCCTCGATATCAAGCTTTTGTGCTACGCAGAAACCATCTTCTGAGAGTGCAGCGGAGCAAATGCGTGTAGCCGTATCTATATTTAATATACTTGCCATAACAAGATGCAAAAGTAGTGATTTATGCTGAGATTTGACTAATTTAATTCAAAAAACCTTACCTTTGCAAGGTTTATATCTATAAAAATTAAAACGATTATACATGATTCAATCTATGACTGGTTTTGGAAAGTCTGTATGTGAATTCCAAAATAAAAAAATTGTTGCTGAAATCAAGTCTTTAAATAGTAAACAAATGGATATTTCAACTAGAGTATCTGGTTTGTATCGCGAAAAAGATATTGAAATGAGAAGTCGTATAGCACAAGTTTTGGAACGAGGGAAAGTTGACTTTGCATTGTATACAGATAATACCAGCGCTGAGGCGAATTGTCATATAAATACTTCTGTTTTTGAAGATTATCGAAAACAAATAGTCGCACTTGCTGCTGCAACAGGTTTGGAAGAACCTAAAGATTGGTTTCAATTATTACTAAAGATTCCTGATGTAATGAAAACAGAAGTTCAGGATTTGGATGAGGATGAATGGAATGTAGCTCAAACAGCGATTGATAATGCTATATCTCAACTAATTACATTTAGAAAACAAGAAGGTGAAGGACTTGAAAAATTCTTCTTATCTAAAATTACAAACATAGAAAATCTTTTGGCAGAAGTCCCTAACTATGAGCGTGCTCGTATTGACAAAATAAAATCTCGTTTCGAAGATAATTTAAAATCGCTTGAAGATAAGATTACATACGATCAAAATAGAGTAGAGCAGGAACTTATTTTTTACATAGAAAAGCTTGACATTAGCGAAGAAAAACAACGCTTGGCAAATCATCTTAAATATTTTCGCGATACATTGGCCAATGGAGAATCTCAAGGTAAAAAATTAGGGTTCATTGCGCAAGAAATGGGACGTGAAATCAATACTCTTGGTTCAAAAGCAAATCATAGTGAACTACAAATTGTAGTAGTTAAAATGAAGGATGAACTGGAACAAATTAAAGAACAAGTATTAAATGTTTTATAGCTGATGGATTCAAAACTGATAATATTTTCAGCACCTTCAGGATCGGGCAAAAGTACGATTATTAAATATTTGCTTGATCAGAATCTTGGTATGGAATTTTCAATATCAGCTACAAGTCGTCAGCCCCGCGGAACTGAAAAGAATGGGATAGAGTACTATTTTTTGAGTCCGAATGAGTTTAAGGCAAAAATTGCAGCAGGCGAATTTCTTGAATATCAAGAAGTTTACAAAAATAGATTTTACGGAACTCTTAAATCGGAAGTTGAGAGAATTGCTGCAAAAGGCAATGCTACAATTTTTGATGTTGATGTTTTGGGTGGACTGAATATAAAGAAAATGTATGGTGAAAAGGCCTTGACTATTTTTGTTCAACCCCCAAGTATATTAGAATTGCGCCACAGACTAGAACTTAGAGGAACAGACTCTCCTGAGGTAATAGCTCAGAGAATAGAAAAGGCAGAGTTTGAAATGACTTTTGCCAATCAATTTGATAAAATAATAGTAAATGATAACTTGCAAGTTGCTCAACGAAATGCCGCCGAATTTATACGAGAATTTCTTCTTAGATAGTGATGTGGCTGAACTTAAAAGAGTTGGTTTGTATTTCGGTTCATTTAATCCTATTCACAATGGCCATTTATCGTTGGCACGGTTTATACTAGCGAATACTAACTTACAAAAGTTGTGGTTTGTTGTTTCTCCTCAAAATCCGTTTAAGCCTCAATCAATATTAGCTGATGACATGATGCGTTTGGAAATGGTAAGAATTGCTATAGAGGATGAGGCTGATATGGACGTTTTGGATGTTGAATTTTCCTTGTCGAAGCCATCATACACGATTGATACATTACAATATTTATCGAAAAAAAATCCGCATATTGAGTTTAGTTTGCTTATAGGTGCTGATAACGTTGAGGATTTTTGTAAATGGAAAGATTATCAAAAAATTCTAAACGAATATGATGTGTTAGTGTATCCTAGGAATGGTTATGATTTGTCAGAAACCAATAATAAGTATCCTGAAATGCATTGTTTAGAAGCACCTATTTTCGATTTTTCGTCATCTGATGTGCGTAATTTACTGCGAGAAGGCAAGGATGTATCAGATTTAATTAAACCGGAAGTTTTGAAATACATCAAATCCCATCACATATACAATAGCTAAATACACCTTACTTTTCCTATGTTAATATCGACTATGGTTTTTCAAACCCTCTATTTACAAATGGCAGACAGATGTATAATGCTGAATGCCAATATTCCCAGTCGTGTCCGCCATCGCGAACTCTAAATTGACATGGTATTGAGGCTTTTTTCATGGCTTGAACAAAGCGAACATTGCAATCAAAAAGAAAATCGTCATCGCCGCAATCAATAAACCACTTAATTGATTTTAATTGTTTTATTTTAGATGAATCTGCAGATGTAACGAAATTTACGCAGTCGTTTTTTTCTATTGAGTCGTCTAAATCTTTACGGAGTATCTCAAGTTCTGAATTTTCCTGAATATTTTTTTTACGTTCTTCTAACGACAGTGATGCACTCATGGCATAAACGCTTTGAAATAGTTCTGGATGGCGTTGAGCATAGGATACAGACCCGCCTCCTCCCATTGACAAGCCTGCTATAGCTCTATGTTTTTTGTCTGTTTTTATGCGATATGTCGATTCTATATAAGGCAAAAACTCGGTAAAAAAGAACTTTTCGTATTGCCAATTAGGCATGTTGAAATATCCGTTTATTTCGCCTGCAAACAAATTGCCTCCGGCATTAGGAGTTACGATTATCATTTCGTCTATTTCGTCTGAAGCAATAAGTCTGTTGTAAACCTCTAATAAATTACCTTTCTGAGCCCAACATTGGTTTTTGTCCCACATTCCATGCAAAAGATACAAAATTGGATATTTTCGGTCCGTTTGTTCATCATATCCCGCCGGCAGTAAGATAGAATAAGTACGATATGTATTTAAAGTTTTGCTTTGTATAGAATCTATAACAATACGGCTTTGCGATGATTTTGCCATTCCAATTGATGCCGCACATAATCCTATTAAGCACAAAACGATAGACTTTCTCATATTTTTAATGTTTTAATTATTTAGATTATTTCTATACACAAAACTTAAGATTATTCGTGATGATATGATTCGCCTTTGATTATGGTAAAGGCTCTATATAGTTGCTCTACAAAAATAAGTCTAACCATTTGATGCGAAAATGTCATTTTTGATAGAGATATTTTTTTTGTGATTTTTTTGTAAACAGCCTCCGAAAATCCGTATGGACCGCCAATAACAAAAACTAATTTACGTGTGCCTTTATTCATATACTTACTTATAAGTCCGGAAAATTCGACCGATGTAGGCTGATCTCCATGTTCATCAAGTAAGAATATTTCGTCAGCATTTTCAGTGGCTTTTAAGATAGCTTCGCCTTCTTTTTCTTTTTGAGTTCCCTCAGGCATATTTTTTGTGTTTTTTAGCTCGGCTATAGTTTGCCATTCAAAATCAGTGTAATGTTTTAACCTTTGTATGTAATTATCAATCAGTTTGTTGATATATTCATCATTGGTTTTGCCAACAACAAGTAGTATTATTTTCATATTATTTTTTACCTTTGTGTTGTACTCTGGGCTATAGTTTTTGTTATCACGTACAAATGTCGGAATAAAACCTGATAAAATCAAACAACATGAAAAATACATCTTTGTTTGCCATATTTTGGATGATGCTTGTTTCATTGCCTATATATTCGCAAGTTGATGATAGTCAGAGATTAATATCTTGTATATCGAAAGGTGATATGTCGGCTTTGTCTAAGTATTTTGATCCGGAAGTCGAAATCTCAATACTTGGCAAAGGAGATATTTTGTCAGCGAAGCAAGCTGAATCGGCACTATCTGATTTCTTTTCAGGTAAATTGGTTTCATCATGCAAAATTTCGCATCAAGGCAATAATGGAAAGGTTAGTTTTTGCATTATTACATTGACAATGAGTAATAGAGAACAATATAGAGTATATGTACTGAATAAAAAAGTAGGGGAACAACCGAAAATACAACAATTTAGAATAGATTATGTTGATTGACAATAATTTAACAGAAGAGATTAAATACTGGTTCAACGAAGATATAGGTGATGGAGATCACACGTCATTATCTTGTATACCACAAACAGAAATGGGTAAGTCTCGCTTGATTATTAAAGACACAGGTATTTTAGCCGGCGTTGAAGTTGCGGAAAAAATATTTCACTCATTTGATCCTGATTTAAAAATGACGGTATTTTTAAAAGATGGTGCATCTGTTAAACCCGGAGATGTTGCATTTGAAGTTGAAGGTAAGGTTTTGTCGTTGCTACAAACCGAAAGATTAATGTTGAATATTATGCAACGTATGAGTGGAGTGGCAACTATCACAGCTAAATATGTCAAAAGGCTGGAAGGATTAAAAACAAAAGTTCTAGATACACGTAAAACGACTCCCGGATTGAGATTGCTTGAAAAACAAGCTGTTAAAATTGGAGGAGGAGAAAATCACCGCATTGGTTTATACGATATGATTTTATTAAAGGATAATCATGTTGATTTTGCAGGTGGTATAGAAAATGCCATTACTTCGGCTAAAAAATATTGCGCAGAAAAGGGCAAGAATCTTAAGATTGAAATAGAGGTTCGTAATTTTGACGAATTGAATAGAGTCTTGAATTTAGGAGGTGTAGACCGAATAATGTTAGATAACTTTACCCCTGAAAATACTAGGAAAGCTGTTGAACTTATAGCAGGCAAATACGAAACAGAGTCTTCAGGAGGTATTACTTATGATACTTTGCGTACTTACGCTGAGTGCGGGGTTGATTATATTTCAGTAGGAGCTTTGACACACTCTGTTAAGAGTTTGGATATGAGTTTTAAAGCCGTTTAAATGTCAAATAACGATAGTCTCTCTTTAGGAACTGAGCGAATATGGATTTTGCTTAGGCGATATGCTGTGCCATCAATTGTTGCGATGACCGCATCCTCTTTATACAATATGGTGGATAGTATATTTATTGGCCAAGGTGTTGGAACTATGGCAATTGCCGGTTTGGCAATAACTTTCCCTTTTATGAATTTGGCTGCGGCATTTGGAGCAATGGTCGGAGTTGGAGCATCAACAGTAATATCTGTAAAATTAGGTCAGAAAGATATTGAAGGAGCAGAACATGCAATGGGCAATGTTGTCTTGCTTAATATAATGATAGGAATTGTATTTATGATGGTTTCTCTCTTATTCCTAGATAATATACTTATATTCTTTGGAGCAAGCGAAGCAACATTGCCATATGCTCGTGATTATATGGAAATAATTTTATATGGCAATATTGTAACTCACGTCTATTTAGGCTTGAATGCTGTAATGCGTTCTTCCGGATATCCGCGTGGCTCTATGTATACAACTTTGTTTGCAGTTATTATTAATGGGTTCTTTAATTATCTGTTTATTTTTGTTTTCAATATGGGTATCAAAGGATCTGCCTTGGCTACTGTTATAGCTCAGATTTTAGCTTTAATAGCTGTGTTGTGGCATTTTAGCAGACCCTCTACTTTTTTGCGTTTCAAATTAAGCATGTTTAAATTTAGATTGACTGTTGCGCGTAATATTTTGGCAATTGGTTTAGCTCCATTTTTTATTAATGTATGTGCTTGCCTAGTTGTCATGCTTATTAATAATGGTTTGAAAACCTACGGAGGTGACTTATATATAGGTGCTTATGGTATCAATAACAGAATAGTATTCTTTTTTATTATGATAGTGATGGGCTTGAATCAAGGTATGCAGCCTATAGTAGGCTATAACTATGGAGCAAGAAAATTGGATAGGGTTATGTCCGGATTTAAGATGACGGCAATAAGTGCAGTTGCAGTTACAACTATAGGCTTTTTAATTTGTCAGTGCTTTCCAACATTTGTAGTTTCATTATTTACTAGAGACCCACAATTAATTGAGATAAGTAAGCATGCCTTACATATTATTACATTTATATTTCCTGTAGTAGGATATCAGATGGTTGCTACTAATTTTTTCCAATCAGTAGGGCTTGCTAAAAAGGCAATTTTTTTGTCTTTAAATAGACAGATGCTTTTTTTGATACCATTTCTGCTTGTTTTGCCAAGATTTTTCGGAATTGAAGGTGTTTGGTGGAGTATGCCGATGGCGGATTTTGTATCTACAATTGTTGTTTCAATATTATTAATGAATCAAATTAAGCAGTTTAAAGCTGAATATCAAAATAACTAAATTATCATCTATGGCTGAAAATAAAATAATTATTTCAATAGGCAGGCAATTTGGTAGCGGGGGACGTGTTATTGGCAGAATGCTAGCCGAGTATTTTAATATTCCTTATTACGATAAGGAACTTATTAAATGTGCGTCTGAAGACAGCGGTATTAAAGATGAGTTCTTTAAAAGTGCTGATGAACGTCAATCAGGAGGCTTGTTGTCGGCTTTGAATTTGGATTGGTCTTTAGGATCAATGTTTGTGCCGTCAGGACAATATAATTTATTATCAGGAGAATCTTTGTTTAAGTTTCAATCTGAGACTATAAAACGAGTTGCTCAAAACTCTTGCGTAATAGTTGGTAGATGTGCTAACTATGTATTAAGGGATGACCCGGCATTGTTTTCTGTGTTCATAACTGCCGATATTGAAACACGTGTAAAACGAGTATTGAATCTTAAGGAGTATGATATAAAAGGAGAAAATATTGAGAGTTTGGTAAAAAAAGCAGATAAATCTCGTGCATCATATTATAATTATTATTCGAACACAGAATGGGGTGTAGCATCAACCTACGATTTGTGTATTAATTCTTCTGTTTGCGGTATTGAAAAAACTGCTGAGATAATTGCCGACGTAATAAAAATTACTCATTTTCGCAATAAAGCATAAAAAAGTCTCGAATTACTTCGAGACTTTTTTATTAAATATAATTTTGTTATTACTTGCTTTCTTCAACAACTCCTGCTAATTCAGGGTCAATCAAGATACGTCCGCAGTGTTCGCAAACAATGATTTTCTTGCGTAGGCGAATGTCTAATTGACGTTGTGCCGGAATTTTATTAAAGCAACCACCACAAGCATCACGTTGAACATATACGACTGCTAATCCATTATGTGCATTTTTACGAATACGTTTAAATGCCTGTAATAAACGGGATTCTATTATTGTCTCAATTTTCTTAGCATCTTCGCGTAAGCGTTCTTCTTCTTGTTTTGTTTCAACAATGATTTCGTCTAATTCTTCTTTCTTTTCGTTGAGGACAATTGTTTTGTCTTCCAATAAATATTTAGATTTTTCGAATTCTTCGTGTTTGCGTTCAATAGCAACACTATAATCGCGAATATTCTTTTGTGCTAATTCAATTTCCAATGACTGGAATTCCATTTCTTTGGTCAAATGGTCATATTCACGGTTATTGCGAACATTATCCATTTGCTCTTTATATCTTGCAATCAATGCATTTGAATCGATAATATTCTGATTGCGTTTTGCAATTTCTGCATTGATATTGGTTATTTCTGTCTCAATGTTTTTTAGACGAGTTTGTAAACCAATGATTTCATCTTCTAAATCTTGTACTTCGCCAGGTAGTTCACCACGTAAAATTTTGATTTTATCTATGTCTGACACGATTGTTTGTAAATCATACAATGCTTTCAGTTTCTGTTCTACTGAAATTTCTTTTGCGTCCTGAGTTTTTTCTGCCATAATGCTGGATTTTATAGACAATATATTGGATTATGCTCCTTTTCTGAATTTAGGATTGCAAAGGTAGGCATTTTTTTTGAAAGTATTTCAAAAAAAATCTCTTTTGTGTATTGTTCTGATTCAAAATGTCCGATATCAGCTAAAATAAATCTTTCATCAGCTTTAAAAAAATCATGATATTTTAAATCTGCTGTAACAAATATATCTGCGCAGAGTTCTTTTGCTCTCGAAATCAAGAAAGATCCACTACCTCCGCAAACAGCTACGGTTTTAATAGCCATATCGGTAATTTGTGAATGTCTAAGGCATATGGGATTGAATGTATATTGCAATTGTTTTAAGAAATCCGTACAACTAATAGGCTTATTCAATGTTCCTATCATGCCAAAACCGCTATTTGTACAATCAGATTCCAATATTTTGCAGTTATTTAGCTTCAGTTTTTTACACATTCCAGCACTTACGCCGTTAAATACTTTATCGATGTTTGTGTGGGCTGAATACAATGCAATATTGTGTTCGATTGCTGTTCTTACACAACGGCTAATCGGTTCATCTGTAATTTTTTTTAATCCGTCAAATATTAAAGGATGATGTGAAAGTATAAAATTGCAATCTTTCTCAATTGCTTCATGTATTACACTTTCGGTTATGTCTACGCAAAGCATTACTCCACTTACGATTGCATCACCATTAGTTAGTTGCCATCCACAATTATCCCACTCTTCTTGTAACGAAAGAGGTGCATATTCTTCTATATATTTTGCGATGTCAGAACTTGTTAGGGTTTGCATAAAATCATTGTTGATGATGCCGGTACTGTCAAATATTCTTTATTAAATTTAAATATACCATTTTGGTTGATGATCTCTCCGTTACTTATTACCCACCAATTTTCTTTTGGTATGTCTAAACTGATTTCGTGTCTATTGCCATTGTGTACAACTAATATTCTATTCCAACTATCACCATTAGCGTTGTTGTCGATAGTGTATGCAACTACGCACGCCAAACCCGGATCAAGAAAATGTAGGTTGTCTTGAATCATTTTTGTAGTGGACATTCTGAAGGCAGGGTGATTCTTGCGAAGCAAAATCAAACTCTTATAATATTGATAAATAGATTCGTTAGTCTTTTTGAAATCCCAATCAATTTGATTTATACTGTCAGGTGATTGATACGAATTATGTATTCCTTTTTTATTTCTCATAAGTTCTTCACCGGCATAAATGAAAGGTATTCCTTGTGCTGTAAATACAATAGATTGAGCAAACTTATTGAACTTCTTAAGTTCTTGCGGAGTAGCTCCTTCCGGTGCTGAGTATGATAATTTGTCGTTTAGGCACAAATCATCATGGCAAGATACATAATTAATTACTTGCGAAGGCTGATTTGCAAAAGGCGCGTTTGAGTAATTAATCAGTCCGTAATGAATTTGATCGTGTTGAGTTGCTCCGATTACGCCAAATTTAATTGTTTCATCGTAACCTTGTTTACCACAAGCAAATCCCGGTTCTCTTGCATTTGCCCAACTACCCTTAAGGGCATCACGTAAATCGTCACTAAAAACAGCAATTCCGTCCATCTGATTGGCATTCTGTTTTACTGCACGTTGTTCGTATGGGAGAGGTGAATCACCTGCAGTCCAACCTTCTCCGTATATCAAAATAGTAGAATCAATTTCGTTTAACGCAGCCCGTGTTAAATTCATTGTTTCAATATCATGTATACCCATTAAATCAAATCTAAATCCGTCAACATGATATTCGGTTGCCCAATATTTTACAGATTCTATAATGTATTTACGAACCATAGCACGTTCTGAAGCAGTTTCGTTACCACAGCCTGATGCATTTGAAAAACTTCCGTCTGCATTATGGCGATAGTAATAACCCGGCGTAATCATGTTGAAGTTTGATATTTCGCACTTGAAGGTATGGTTGTAAACAACGTCCATTATAACGCGGATGCCATTTTTGTGTAATGATTGCACCATTTGTTTGAATTCTTTGATGCGGCAAATAGGATCGTATGGGTTTGTTGAATAGCTGCCCTCAGGGACATTAAAATTTGAAGGATCGTAACCCCAATTGTATTTATTTTCTTTTAGCTTTGTTTCGTTTATTGATGCATAGTCAAAAGAAGGCAATAAATGTATATGTGTTATGCCCAATTCTTTTAAATGGTCAATACCGGTTTTTTGACCGAACGAATTAACGGTTCCTTCTTCTGTAAATGCCAAAAACTTACCTTTGTTCTTCATTCCTGAATTTGCAGCCATTGAAAAATCTCGAACATGTACCTCGTAGAGCATAATGTCGTTGAATGTTTTTTGAGCAGGACGTTTATCGTTTTCCCATCCTTCAGGATTGGTTTCTTGCATATCGACAATAGCACCTCTGAATCCATTTACACCAACAGCTTTTGCGTATGATCCGGGGCTTTCTCTTAACCATTCATTTTCAAATTGAACTTGAAATGTATAAAAGAGTCCTTTTAGATCTCCATCTGCACTTACTTCCCATATACCATCTTCCTTTTTAATCATCAACATAGTTTCTATTGGGTCGTCTTCAATGCCTGTTTTATATAGTCTTACTTTAGCACTATCAATATCAGGCGACCAAATTTTGAAAGTGGTTTTTGATGGGGTATAAGTAACTTCCAAATCATTGTCATTGTATATAGGATAGTTATCGAAGGAATTATAGTGTGCTGGAAAATCGAATGATGTCATAAATATGGCAATAAAAAATATTAATACGACTTGAATGGTATTTTTCATAATGATATATTTCAGGTGAGTTTTTTAGGGTACCGTTTGTACGGTTTGGAGTTGTGGTAAGGTTTATTCTATAGGCTTACAAGTTTTATAGTTAAGTTTTTTTGAATCCAATTCTACAAAAATAATGTTTATTTTTTTATTTCTTGCAGATAATAAAAAGAATTGTATATTTGTACATAAAATTAATAAACTAGAGGATGGAACCATATCACTATTGGCTCATTGCCGCTATTCTACTTACGATTTTAGAAATATTCACTGCAACATTTTCTGTGTTTTGTTTTGCAATAGGTTGTGTTTTTGCCGTAATCGCCGCTTTGTGCGGATTAGACTTGAATTGGCAAGTCCTCTCATTAATAATTGGCACAGTTCTTGGCTTTGTTTTAGTAAGACCATTTGCCCTTAAATTTTTAAATAGGAAAAAGGACATAGCCACTAATGCAGATGCTTTGATGGGACGAATCGCAATAGTTTCTGAAACTATTGAAACTTCTAAAGGTACCGGTAGAGTTGTAGTTGATGGAGACGACTGGAAGGCTATAACCTTGGATGATGAGCTTATTGAAAAAGGTGAAAAGGTAAAAATTGTTGGAAGGAATAGTATTATATTAACCGTAAAAAAATAAAATTATGAACGCAGGAACAATCGTGCTACTTATTTTAGTACTTCTCGTGGTGATTTATGTTATGAGAGGATTCAAGATAGTATCTCAATCGGAAACAATGATAATTGAAAGATTGGGAAAATATCAACGTACAATAACTGCCGGTATTAATATCATTTTACCAATTGTAGAAAGAGCGAAAGATACAATTACTCGTATGCCTAATGGATCTTTACGAATGAATTCGCGTATAGATCTACGTGAGCAAGTGTATGATTTTGACAAACAAAGCGTTATTACTAAAGATAATGTAATGACAGAAATAAATGCATTGCTTTATTTCCAGATTGTTGATCCTATGAAATCTGTATATGAAATACAGAATTTGCCTTTGGCTATCGAAAAATTGACTCAAACTACATTGCGTAATGTAGTCGGAGAAATGGAATTAGATGAGACATTAACATCGCGTGATACAATTAACACAAAATTGCGTAATGTTCTTGATGAGGCTACCAATAAATGGGGCGTAAAGGTTAATCGTGTTGAATTGCAGGATATTACACCACCTGAGAGCATCCGTTTTGCTATGGAAAAACAAATGCAAGCTGAGCGTGATAAACGTGCAGAAATATTAAAGTCAGAAGGTGAAAAACAATCGGCAATATTGAAATCAGAAGGTGAGAAATCTGCAGAAATTAATGCTGCTGAAGCTGAAAAACAAGCTAAGATATTGAAAGCCCAAGGTCATGCCGAAGCTCAAATTCTTCAGGCAGAAGCAGAGGCAAAAGCAATTCGCAAAATATCTGAGGCTGTAGCTGCTCAACAAGGTGCTAATCCGGTTAATTACTTGTTGGCAATTAAGTACATTGACGGTTTAAAAGAAATGGTTAGCGGGAAAGACAATAAGACAATATATTTGCCGTATGAGGCTACAGGTGTATTAAGTTCGCTTGGTGGTATAAAGGATATGTTTAAAAACCAATAAAGTAAATTATATATATAATAACTAAACAGCCGGGGTTTGTACTTCGGCTGTTTAGTTATTATGTAAATCAATAGTTTTTTTGTATTCTAATGGAGTTTGCTTATTTGCTAAGCATTGATTCTATGGCTTGCCACAGTGAGTCTTGCGGAACAGGTGCTATTATGCAGATTGCTTGTTTGCTGATAGGGTGGATAAATTCTATTTTACGTGCATGCAGGCTAATTCCTCCGTCTTTATTTGATCTGTCGAAACCATATTTTAAATCGCCTTTGATAGGGCAGCCTATGTGAGCTAATTGACACCGTATTTGATGATGTCTGCCGGTTTCCAAATCAACTTCCAGTAGGGTATAATTGTCTGATTTCGCAATTGTCTTGTACGAAAGGATTGCTTTCTTTGCATCCCCTTTGGGTTCTTCGTATGCGTAAGATTTATTTTGTTTCTCGTTACGAACCAAGTAATGTTCCAAGCGTTTTTCAGGTTCTTTAGGAGGGTTTTTTACGATAGCCCAATAGTTCTTTTTGATTTCTCTATTTCGGAGCATCTCGTTAAAACGTTCAAGTGCTTTTCCTGTTTTAGCAAAAACAACAACACCGCTTACAGGTCTGTCTAATCTGTGTGTTACACCGCAAAAAACATTTCCGGGTTTTGCGTACTTTTCTTTCAAGTATTTTTTTACAGTTTCAACAAGTGGCTCGTCTCCGGTTTTGTCCCCTTGAACGATTTCGTTGCATGTTTTATTTACAGCGATAAGATGATTGTCCTCGTACAGAATAGTCATAGAATATTATTTCCTTTGTCTTACTGCTTCGTATATAAGTATACCTGCTGCCACCGATACATTTAATGATGCTATTTCGCCAAGTATTGGAATACGTGCGGATTCATCGCAAAGCGCTAGAATACTTTGCGATATTCCTATGTCTTCTGCACCCATTACAATGGCTGTAGGCTCTGTGTATGATAGTAGAGTATAGTCTTTTGCTGCTTTTTCGGATGCTGCAATAAGTTTGATTCCGGAATCTTTCATAAATTGCAGTACGTATGCTAAATTATGTTCACGACATACGGGAATGCTCATTAATGCTCCTGCCGATGTTTTTATTGCATCTGCATTTACCGGGGCACTTCCTGATTGTGGAAGCACTATTGCGTCAACTCCGGCGCACTCGCAAGTACGTGCTATTGCTCCAAAGTTACGTACGTCTGTAACTCCGTCTAATACAACAATCAACGGACTTTTCCCTGCCTCGTATAAGGAGGGAATTATGTCCGTGATTCTTTGATAAGTTATTGGTGAAATAAATGCGATAGCTCCCTGATGATTCTTCTTTGTAATGCGGTCTATCCTTTCGACAGGTACGCGTACAACCGGAATATTACGTCCTTTAACAGCTGCAAATAACTCCTTTGCCAAGTCACTTTGCATGTCTTTCTTTAAAAGTATTTTATCAATTTCTTTTCCGGCTTCAATAGCCTCTATGATGGCGCGTAGTCCGAATATCAGGTCGTTCATTTTATTTTTTTAGGTATTCCATTATTTTTTGCTCCAATTCTGCAGATAATTCAGGATTGTCGCTTATTAGTTTCTTTGTTGCATCGCGACCTTGTGCTAATTTGGTTTCTCCATAGCTAAACCAAGAACCGCTCTTCTTTATGATTCCTGCTTCTACACCCAAGTCTACGATTTCACCGCTGCGTGAGATGCCTTCGCCAAACATGATATCAAATTCTGCTTTGCGGAAAGGAGGAGCAACTTTGTTCTTTACAACTTTTACGCGGGTTTGATTTCCTATAACTTCATCTCCTTCTTTGATTTGTCCTATTTTGCGGATATCCAAACGGATTGATGCGTAAAATTTAAGGGCGTTACCACCGGTTGTCGTTTCCGGATTTCCGAACATAACTCCTATTTTTTCGCGTAATTGGTTAATAAAAATACAGCAAGTATTTGTTTTATTGATGTTTGCTGTAAGTTTACGTAATGCTTGTGACATTAATCGTGCTTGTAATCCCATTTTTGAATCACCCATGTCACCTTCAATTTCTGCTTTAGGTGTTAGAGCTGCAACTGAGTCGATTACTATAATGTCTATTGCTGATGAACGTATTAGTTGGTCTGCAATTTCGAGTGCTTGTTCACCATTGTCAGGTTGTGATATGAAAAGATTTTCTACATCAACGCCTAATTTTGCTGCATAGAAACGATCAAAAGCGTGTTCTGCATCAATAATAGCGGCTATACCACCTACTTTTTGGGCTTGTGCAATAGCATGTATTGCTAATGTTGTCTTTCCTGATGATTCAGGTCCATATATTTCGATAACGCGGCCACGTGGCAATCCTCCAACTCCTAATGCAGCATTAAGTCCTATAGATCCTGTTGGTATAACCGGAACGTCTACTACGTGGTCATCGCCAAGTTTCATGATAGTACCTTTACCATGATCCTTTTCAATTTTGTCAATTGCTAATTGTAAAGCTTTTAATTTCTCCAAGTTTGGCTTTTGCGCTTCTTTTTTTTCTTCTGTTGCCATAAATTGTTGTTTTTTAAAGGAGAGTATCTCCGTTAGATTAATATTAAGATTATCTGCAAAGATACACAATTTTATTGCCCAACTATGTATGACTGTTCGATTGTTGATAAAAATTTATCAACAAATTTTTTGTCAAATATTTTCTATCAACAGCCAGATACCCATAATAGTAAATAATGCCCCTAAAATAGCTGTGAGCCATTTTTGTATTTTTTGAATCTTATTGAGGTATTTTGTTGATTTGTCGGTTCCATATGATATTATACCCGCAAAAAACAAGACAGGCAATGCGGTTATTACGGCGTAAATAAATGGTAATGTGTATCCTATTGTTGATTCGAACGATAGAGGAATAAGCATTCCGAAGTAAAAAATGGCTGTTTCAGGGCAAAAAGCCAAAGCAAATAAAACTCCAAGTAAAAATGCTCCATAAATTCCTTTAGCTTTAGGCTTTGTGTGATGGTGGCAGTTGTCGCCATCTGTAAGACTATGATCGTGACCTAGGCCATGTATTAAAATCACAGAACCTACAACAATAAGCACCGGGCTCAATAACAATTCTCCATATTGACCAAAGAACTCTTGTATAGGGAGAATTGCTGCTCCTTGGTGTAATATGTAAATCAGCGCGATTCCAAGTATGGTATATACAAATATTCGACCAAGTGCATATATCAAACTGTATTTAAAAGCATGTTTTGGTGTCTCTTTGGAAATATATCCTATTGCCATCAGATTCATTGCCAGCTGACATGGATTAATAGCTGTTAGTAGTCCCAAAAGTATGGCACTAAGCCATGGAAAAGTATCAGAACTTAAAATCGATTGTATGGTTTCCATAAATGCATCCGGTTGATTTTACTGCAAAGATACTAAGAAGTTGGTGATTAAGGCTTATGCGCATTGCGCTTTGATTGTGGTGGTAAAAATTATTAAATAAGTTAGAAATATTTATTTAACTAATTTTAACTATTGGGGGGGGTAAAATTGATTTTTTTTACCACCTTTGTGGTGAAAATATAGGTACTCATAAATTTATTAATTATTGTTTTAATTTATATATATGAAAAAAATTTATTCGTTTTTGTTTGTAGCATTAATTTCGCTTTGCTTAGCATCGTGTAATAAAGTAGAACCAAGTTCTTTGGTTGGCGCAGTTTATGAAACTCCGGAAGACTATGACATGAAACTAACGTTTAATACAACTACAACATGTATTCTTAGTGTTGGTTATGGCGATGGGAGATATGACGAAAATTATGCTACTTATTCAGTGCAAGGTGATAAAATTACACTGGTTCCTTCTGGTGTAGTAAGCGAACAAATGGAGTTCCTTATTAAAGAGAATGGTAATCTATTAATGTTAACTATGGGAGAAGGAGAAGGTAGTATTGGAGATATACCTTTCTACAAAAAATAATCTCAATTAAATAGTTTTGATTAAAAAGGGGCTGAGTTTCAGTCCCTTTTTTTTGTTGTAAATATTGAAACTCAAAAGTAGACATAAGAAAAATAGCATTTTTGGTAATGCAAAAATTGCGTAATTAAATCAGGAGATTATTGTAAAATGCCATTGTAAGATTGCGGGATGGGAAATACTTAATATATTTGCATTAAGTTCAGAGTTGTATTGAAAAGTAGTCAACTATTTTTTTGAAAGAAAACATAAGCAACACCTTATATTGAGTTAATAAAAGATAGCTTGAGATAACTGATATTTTTCATAAAACAGACTATTATGAAAGAGATAGACAAAAAACTAATAGATGCGGTCAAACAATATCGTTCTTCGGGTATAGAGCAACAGGTAGATTATGAGAGATTCTACTTGTATTCGCTTATTACCCATTCTACGGCTATTGAGGGATCTACTATTACAGAACTTGAAAATCAATTGCTATTTGACGAGGGCATTGCTGCTAAAGGAAGAAGCATTGACGAGCAGATGATGAATCTTGACCTTAAAAACGCTTATCTTTTTGGCTTTGAGTGGGCAAAGACTTTCGCACCCTATACGGTAGATTTCTTGTGTCAATTGTCTGCTAAGGTGATGAGAAGAACAGGAGCAGGGTATTCTACAATGGGAGGAAATTTTGATTCGTCAAAAGGAGAATTGCGTCTTTGCAATGTGAGTGCCGGAATAGGTGGTAAAAGTTATCTATCATTTCAAAAAGTGCCTGGGGCAACTATCGATTTCTGTAATTGGCTTAATAATGAAATCTCATCTGTAAATAAAACGGATATAGTTGCTTGTTATCGATTGAGTTTTGAAGCGCACTATCGTCTTGTTAGCATTCATCCTTGGGTTGATGGCAATGGTCGTACTACAAGATTACTTATGAATATTGTGCAACAGCAATTAGGTTTAGTCCCGTCTATTGTTGCAAAAGAGACAAAAGAAGCCTATATTCAAGCTTTGATTGACAGCAGAGAGAGTAAAGATAGTACTATTATTCAAGACTTAATGATTGCTCAGCATATTGCTAATATTAACAGGAGAATCATACAATATATAGGTAATGCTATAGATGATACTATAGATGATACTGTAAATGATACTGTAAATGATACTGTAAATAGCTCGGATATGGATTCTCAACTTTTGAC
Source organism: Bacteroidota bacterium (assembly GCA_022708465.1). GTDB lineage: Bacteria > Bacteroidota > Bacteroidia > Bacteroidales > Paludibacteraceae > Enterocola. Next base: position 53,018 of record JAKIYQ010000001.1, read on the forward strand.
ACTGATAAAAGAGCATCCTGAATATACTTATGAAGAATATGCACAGAAGTTGAACGTAGGGCGTGCCACCATTGCCAGACACATAAAAAAACTTAGCGGCACTATGATTGAGCGCATCGGATCTGATAAAAACGGATATTGGGTATTAATAAAGTGATAAGCTAATTCGAGTATTTCACCTACATAAAATAATAAAGGAGATGCAAATTAAACCGCATCTCCTTTATTTATTGTGATTAAATTAATATTAATTGTTTTCAGGACGCAATTTACGTACAACTGCACCGGCTTGCCACATTTCGCTTTCGCGTAGGGCTTTCAATTCTTTTTCTAAACCGGCACGATAGTCTGGTTTTGAATTAGAATCAATTGAAATTTGAGCTTCGTTACCGCTTTTTACGCTGGCATATAATTTTTGCATAACAGGTTTAATTGCATCGTGGAAAGGTCCCATCCAGTCCAATGCACCGCGTTGTGCTGTTGTAGAGCAGTTAGCATACATCCAATCCATACCGTTTTCAGCAAACAAAGGCATCAATGACTGAGTTAACTCTTCAACTGTTTCGTTGAATGCTTCTGATGGTTCGTGTCCGTTTTCACGCAATGTTTCGTATTGTGCTAAAAGCAAACCTTGTATAGCACCCATCAAAGAACCGCGTTCGCCTGTAAGGTCTGATGTAGCTTCGCGTAAGAATGTTGTTTCGAACAAATAGCCGGAACCAACACCTACACCTAGAGCAACAACAGTATCAAAAGCATGACCTGTAGCATCTTGCCAAATAGCATAAGATGAGTTTAAACCACGGCCTTGTAAGAACATACGACGAAGTGATGTTCCTGAACCTTTAGGAGCAACCATGATAACATCAACGTCTTTTGGAGGAACAATGCCTGTACGATCATTCCATGTAATTCCAAATCCGTGAGAGAAATATAATGTTTTTCCTGCTGTAAGATTTCTTTTTACAACCGGCCATAATTCGATTTGAGCTGCATCAGACAATAAATATTGTATGATAGTACCACGTTGACAAGCTTCCTCAATTTCAAATAAAGTTTCACCAGGAACCCATCCGTCAGCAACTGCTTTATCCCATGTTTTACCTTTACGTTGACCAACTATAACGTTAAAACCATTGTCGCGTAAGTTTAATGATTGACCAGGACCTTGTACGCCATAACCAATAATTGCGATGGTTTCGTTTTTCAATACTTCACGTGCTTTCTCTAAAGGAAACTCTTCACGGGTAACAACATTCTCGATTACCCCGCCAAAATTCATTTGTGCCATAATTATTATGAATTAAATATTTAAAGTTTAAACTGTCTAAAACTTACAATTGAGCTGCAAAGGTACGTTTTTTTTATTAAAAGTAAACTTTTTTGTTGTATTCTATGTTTAAATATTACAATCTCCATCTTATTGCTGCTCTACATACTGAAAAATTATCATTGTCGGTTAAATTAAACAATGATTGATTTTCGTTTTCGGAACGAACAATTTTAATATTTTGCCCATACAGAGCCTCGTGCATATAGTTTATGTCAAATTGCGTGATACTTCTATTTTTGAGAGTATCAGGCGAATAGGAGTCTAGCATCCATTCTGCATATTTCATACTGTTGGTATGCTGATTAAAATCAATATCACTGAATCTTACACGATGCTCAGATATTAACTCTCCACTGATTGCAGATATGCCTATGGGGTCTTCAACTCCGCGTGATTCTTCGGTTGCGTATTGTTGCCATTCCGGTTTGTTTCTCAAATCAAAAGGACGTCTCGTTTTTAAATCTATTACAGCCCATTGCGATGATGCTTTACATATTTCTTCTCTCTTACTGTTATAAATCTTGAAATTTCGGATAGTAAATACTCTGCCGTAATTTTTTATCCAAGTTTCGATTTTTATAACATCATACATTTTAGGAAGTTTATCAATGCTTATAGATAAACGCGAAACAACCCAAGTAAGACCTTCTTTTAACAAGAAATTCATACCAAAATTGTGCTTTTCGGCAGCATCACCGGCTGTATTCAAAATTGCAGAACCAAGTGCAGTCAAAGACATATATCCGGAACAATCAACCTCTTGCGGGCCAATGTGATGAATAAATGTCTGAGTTAATTCATCTTTGTTCACTGCAATTATTTGTTTTTCATTTTTGAATCTATACCGGCAAGCATGTCACTCAAGCGTTCTACACGTCCACGTGTAATTGCTACACGTCCTGAACGTATAAATTGTAAGACTCCTATGGCTTTTTGTAATTCGTCAAACATCTCTTGAGTCTCTTGGTACAAACCGGTTTTTTCAATAACCACACAATTTTCAAGAATTTCTAGTACACGAGCGTTGTATTTGCGTATTAAATATTCGATGCCACCCATAGCCAAAACCTTGTCTGTAGCTAATTTGAATAAAGCTATTTCTTGATATATCAACTCATCATCGGTATTATAATAAGCTTTTAATATATCAACACGCTTATCTATTTGTTTTACTACCTTTTTTATACTATCTAAGTCGGTAACTACAGTTATGGTAAACTTATGGATACCTTTAATGGCAGATGGAGATACTGATAATGTTTCAATATTTATTTGCCTACGAGTAAATACAATGGTAATTTGATTTAAAAGACCCGGTGTATTTTCAGAAAAAACGGTTACGGTATATAATTTATTTTCCATGATTTAGTTCTCCTCTCCTAATAAAATGTCAGTAACAGAACCACCTGCCGGTGTCATAGGATATACAAGACCGGCTTCTTCAACATTAACTATCAACAAAAATGCTTTGTCATCGGCAATCATTTCGGCAATTGCATTATCTAATTCATCACGCTTCGAAACGCATTTGCTTTTGATTCTGTATGCACTAGCAATAGCTTGAAAATCAGGATTAATCATAGGCGTATATGAGTAACGTTTGTGGAAGAATAATTCTTGCCATTGACGTACCATACCTAAGTAATTGTTATTCAGAATTATGATTTTAACACCTAAATTTTCTTGCATTATAGTGCCAAGTTCTTGTAGGGTCATTTGAAAACCACCATCGCCACAGAACAAGCATACAGTGCGATCGGGTGCAGCTATTTTTGCTCCTATTGCTGCAGGTATACCAAATCCCATGGTACCCAAACCACCTGATGTTACTACGCTGCGTTTTTTGCTAAACTGAAAATATCTAATGGCAACCATTTGATTCTGTCCTACATCGGTTACCAATATGGCTTCTCTATTTGTTGCATCAGATATTTTTCTAACAACTTCAGCCATTTTGATTGGACTATCGCTGCTTGGATTAAGGTCATTTTTTATTACAGAGTTCAATTCTTGCTTGTAATAAGCATCGAATGATGCAATCCATTCTGTATGTTTTGCTTCTTTAATAAGTTCTGTTACAGCAGGTATCGTTGCTTTTACATCACCAATTACAGCGAGGTCTGTTTTTACATTCTTATCTATTTCGGAAGGGTCTATATCAAAATGAATGATTCTAGCTTGTTTGGCATAGGTGTTTAGATTTCCGGTGATGCGGTCGTCAAAACGCATACCTATTGCTATTAAAACATCACATTCGTTAGTTTTTAAATTAGGACCCATATTGCCATGCATACCAAGCATACCTTTGTTTAAATGATAATCTGTTGGCATAGCAGATTCGCCAAGTAGTGTCCATGCTGCAGGTATATCGGCTTTGTCAAGCATCTGCATTAATTCGTCTTCTGCTTGTCCTATAGTAACACCATGTCCGATGAGGGCAAATGGTTTTTTTGCATTATTTATTAAATCCGCAGCAGCCTTTATTTTTTCAGGATTCATTTCAGGTACAGGAATATAGCTTCGTATGAAATTGCATACTTCAGGTTTGTAATCAACTTGTGAAAATTGTGCATTTTTTGTAAAATCGAGTACAACAGGACCCGGGCGTCCGCTTTTAGCGATATAAAATGCTCTTGCAACAGCCCATGCAATTTCTTTTGGGTCACGTATTTGATAACTCCATTTTGTTATTGGTTGTGTGATACCCACTAAGTCAGTTTCCTGAAAAGCATCAGTTCCTAATATGCCTGCCGGAACTTGACCTGCGATTACTACTAAAGGAGTACTATCCATTTGTGCATCAGCAATACCTGTAATTGCATTCGTAGCACCCGGACCCGATGTTATTATAACAACACCCGGTCTTCCACTTACACGAGCATATCCTTGTGCTGCATGTGTTGCTCCTTGTTCGTGACGCACTAAAATATGTCTTAGTTTGTCCTTGTAATCGTACAAAGCATCAAATACCGGAATTATTTGTCCACCGGGATACCCGAAAATAGTATCCGTCCCTTCGTTTAAAAGTGCTTCCATTAGGGCATAAGCACCTGTCATTGTATTTGCCATATCTATCTATGTGTAAATAATAATTTCTTTTTAAGAACAAAATTCCATACAAACACGATAACTGTTGTAATTAACTTTGATAGCATGTAATATATGGAACACAAGCTTGTAAAAACCCACATTAGTCCTATATTTAGAAGAATTCCGCTTAGTCCTATTAATAGGAAAACTGAAAACTCAACAATCTTATTTTCTGTTCTGTGTTCATCAAATATCCAATAAATACTTAGTATGTATGTAATTACCAATCCTACCGAAAACCCGCAGGCGCTTGATACTAAGTAATGAAACCCGACATATTCTGTCAAAACATATAAGGTTACATAATCAAAAGCAAACGCCAATCCGCCTGAGCATATATATCTGCATATTTGCACCAAGGTGCTATGAGCAGGCTGTTTGCCAATTATTTCTTTTATAAGCATTATCAGTTTCATGCAAATAATTTAGAATGCATAAGTTTCCATTTGCATAGTCTGTATATAATTGACACTCTGATAACTCCAAGCCCATAAATTGTACTACGCTTTAAATTAATTGATGATGCATCGTCAAAATATTTGGTAGGACAGGTTATTTCTCCTATTTCGTAACCCTTCATAAATATTTGTGCCAACATCTCGTTGTCAAAAATAAAATCATCAGAATCGACATTGTAATTTATATCTCTTAGCACTTGTGCCGAAAATGCTCTATACCCTGAATGGTATTCTGATAATTTTTGATGTAACAATATATTTTCAAATAATGTCAGAAATCTGTTCGAAATATATTTAATAATAGGCATACCTCCTTTTAATGCGCCCATACCTAAAATGCGTGATGCCATAACAACAGGATACAAATCATTGGCAATCATGTATGACATTGACTGTATTAACTTTGGAGTATATTGGTAATCAGGATGTAACATAATAACTATATCGGCTCCTAATTCCAATGCTCTATTGTAACAGGTTTTCTGATTGCCTCCATAACCTTTGTTCTTTTCGTGGCTAAGTACTTCTTTTATACCTAGTTCCTTGGCTTTGGCAATGGTATTATCTTTACTGCAATCGTCAGTTAAAATAACTTCGTCAACAATGTCGAAAGGAATTTCTTTATATGTTTGCTCCAATGTTTTTTCAGCATTGTAAGCAGGCATTACAACTACGATTTTTTTTCCGTTTAGCATTTCAATCAATTTGTAGTTTGCGTACATAAAAAGCAAACCCGTTCTTTTTATTTATCAGTTTTGCGTCTTTAACTTCTGATTCGAAGATGCTTATTTCTGATGAAATATCTTTAAGTACAAAATAACAATCTTTGTCTAACTGCCCATGCATCAAATATGATGCATCTGCATTTTTGTTTTTTATTTGTCTGTCAGAATAAAAGTACTGTGCGTAACTTTTAAAATACGGCAAATATATATAGCAATCTTCAGCCTTTTTACTTTCATAAAACTCAATGGCAGCAGCCTGAGAGTATTTCTCAACTTGGGGAACTATAAATACCAATGCCGAATATATGAATATTATGCATGATGCACACATAATGCAAAGATTCTTATAGCTAAGTATTTTATTTGATTTAATGCACATCCACACTACGCCTATTATCAAAATAATACTGAAAGCAAATTCAAATCCGTACCAAGTAGCACTTGCTTGCATGTTTCCTATAGCAAACTCATCTAATATGTATGGGTATAATAAATGCTTAAAATTATCGAATTGTGTTACTAAAGCAACTGCAAGACCAAGCAAGCAGGCTATTATTATTAGTAAAATCTTTACATACTTTGGCATCACCATTTTCCCATTTATGTATCTTTCACATGCAAATGCTGCGATAAATGTTAGTGGGAAATAGCACATTGACGAGTAGTGTATTATTTTTGTTCTGACTATTGAGAATAAAATTAAAACTACCCAAAACAGAATCATCATCCATTTGTAAAAACGCTTAAATGATGCATCTTTTTCTGTCTTTGTTATCTTATAGTTGAATGCCGGCAATGACAATATTGATGCAGGAAATACTCCTATAAGAAGAATTACGAAATGGTATAAAGGGAATCCTCCATGTCCTGCGTCTTTTGTTTCAAATAATCGTATTTGGTAAATAATAAAATCTTGTATTATTGAAAAATTGCCGTCAATTATTTGTAAGATAAACCAGAACCCTCCGGTTAATCCCAGAATAATTAAAAACAATATAGCTTGATGCCATTTAAAATTTAATTTAAAATTATTGGTAATAAGATATACGCCAAAAGTTAAACAGAATATCAATAATCCGACAGGTCCTTTAGTCAATATTGCTAAGCCTAAAAAAAAGGCTGATGCAACAAGCTTGATATTAATGTTTTTACTATTACCGGGGTCTGTGAAAACTATAAAATAATATGTTCCGAGAAATATAAAAAGATTAAACCACGGGTCGATAATTCCACTTTTAAAATACATAAAAGGTAATAGTGAACATGCGTATAACATGGTCCACAATAGTCCGAAGCGTCTATCTCTTATTTTACTGCCTATATTATATAATACAAGCAATGTTATGATGCCGCATATTGCATCAGGTATACGAGCAGCAAATTCATTAATTCCGAATAGTTTCATTGAGACTACTTGCATCCAAATAAATAAGGGAGGTTTTTCCCAGAATTGTTCAAAATTTATTTGTACTGTAAGGTAATTGCCGCTTGTAATCATTTCGCGAGCAGACTCGGCAAAATTGATTTCATCCCAATCGAATAGATGAACTGAACCTATTCCTGGGATGAAAAACAATGCTGCTGCAATAGCAATCCCTATTTGAATCAATATGTTTTCTGTCTTTGCGCTCATAAATAGCTAATCAATTAAGCGAACAGCTCCTTTGTCAGCAGAACTAACTAAAGATGCGTATGCTTTCAAAGATTTTGATATTTCGCGATTTCTTCCTTTAGGTTTAAAGGCATCTTTACCGCGTGCTTCTTCTTCTTTTCTGCGTGCGGCTAATTCTGCATCACTCAATTTTACATTAATGCTGCGAGCCGGTATATCTATCTCGATAATGTCTCCATCTTTTACTAAACCTATATTACCGCCTGATGCGGCTTCCGGCGAAATGTGACCAATACTTAGTCCTGATGTACCTCCTGAAAAACGTCCGTCAGTTATTAATGCGCAATCTTTACCCAAGTGACGAGATTTGATGTAAGAGGTAGGGTATAGCATCTCTTGCATACCCGGTCCGCCCTTAGGCCCTTCGTGGGTGATAACAACAACGTCTCCTGCTTGAACTTTATTTCCTAAGATACCTTCACATGCTGAATCTTGCGAATTAAAAACCACAGCCTTGCCGCTAAATTTCCATAAACTTTCGTCAACGCCTGCAGTTTTAATAACACATCCATCCATGGCAATATTCCCTTTCAAAATGCCAAGTCCACCATCTTTGGTGTAAGCGTGAGCCATATCTCTTATGCAACCTTCTGCGCGGTCTGTATCATAACTATCGTATGTGGCATTTTGTGAACCTAATTCCAAATTGAATTTATTGCAAGGAGCACTTGAATATATGCGTTTTGCATCGTCTGAAATATTTCCTGAGCATATGTCATATGCCTTAATAACTTCTCCTACTGTCATGCCGTCAACTCGTTTTGCTTCTGTATGCAGCAACCCGCCTTTTGCCAATTCATTTAATATTCCGAGAACACCTCCTGCGCGATTTACATCTTGTATGTGGTATTTTGTTGTATTAGGTGCTACTTTACACAAACATGGTGTTTTACGAGATAGTTGATCTATGTCTTCCATTGTAAAATTAACTTCTGCTTCGTGTGCAATAGCAAGCAAGTGTAAAACTGTATTGGTAGAACCGCCCATTGCGATGTCTAATGTCATAGAGTTTAAAAATGCATTACGGGTTGCTATGCTTCTTGGTAGGACGCTTTCGTCTCCGTCTTGATAGTATGCAAATGCATTTTTCACAATTTGTTTTGCAGCATCCATAGCTAATCTTTTACGATTTCCATGTGTTGCTAATATTGTCCCATTACCAGGAAGCGCCATTCCAAGTGCTTCATTCAGGCAATTCATTGAATTTGCTGTGAACATACCTGAACAACATCCGCAACTAGGACATGCGCTATGTTCAATTTCGTTTACATCTTTGTCTGAAACGCTTGTATCTGCTGCTTTTACCATTGCATCAATAAGATCCAAGTGTTGACCTTTCCATTCTCCGGCTTCCATGGGTCCGCCTGATACAAAAACAGCAGGAATATTTAGTCGCATAGCTGCGATTAGCATACCCGGAGTGATTTTATCGCAATTGCTTATACAAATCATAGCATCAGCTTTGTGTGCGTTAACCATGTATTCAACGCTATCTGCAATAATATCCCTACTTGGTAAAGAATATAACATGCCATCATGTCCCATTGCTATACCATCGTCAATTGCGATTGTGTTAAATTCGGCAGCAAAACAACCCAAACTTTCGATTTCAGCTTTAATTTCTTGTCCTATTTCGTGTAAATGTACGTGTCCCGGAACAAATTGCGTGAATGAGTTAACAACAGCAATAATAGGTTTGCCTACTTGATTTGGTTTCATACCATTCGCACGCCACAAAGCTCTGGCTGCTGCCATTCTTCTGCCTTGTGTACACTGGTCACTTCTAAGAGAGTGTTTCATATCTTGTCATATTAAGTTTTATAGAAAAAAACCTTCCCCATTTTTGCGGGAAAGGTTTTATAATATCAATTCACATACCCGTCTTCATGAATGTTTATACCTTCAAGACCACTAAACCCACGACTACGGATGTAATAACTTTCATTTTTCTTCTTATTAGACCGCAAAAGTACATTTTTTTTTTGAAAACAAAGAATTAAATTACTATTATATATGTAATAACATGTTATTTCAACATTCTCTTGTTACGATATATGAATATATTTGTTGTATTTATTGTATTTAATGATGTGTTTAGATTTAAAATTGATGCAAATTTACTCAAACATATTTAAGTAAAAGAAGTCAAAAAAATGCGTATAAGTTTATTTTATTTTGTTGCTGCCTCACGATTAAATTATTATCTTTGCCAACCTAATTATATAAAAATCATGGAAAATAATTTACTATTGGATGTTCGTAAGAAAGCTGAAATATGGCTTAGTGGAGATTACGATCAAGACACAAAAACTCAAGTAAAAGCATTACTTGATAACGAAGACACTACCGATTTGATAGAATCTTTTTATAAAGATCTAGAATTCGGAACAGGTGGCTTACGCGGTATTATGGGTGTCGGTACAAATCGTATGAATATCTATACAGTAGGAGCAGCAACTCAAGGCTTGGCAAATTTCTTAAAAAAAGAGTTTGGCAAAGGCAAACAAATTAAAGTTGTTGTAGGTTATGATTGTAGAAATAATAGCCGTTTGTTTTCTGAAACAATAGCAAATATTTTTTCTGCAAATGGAATAAAAGTTTATTTGTTTGAGGATCTACGTCCAACTCCGGAAATCTCATTTGCTATTCGCGAATTAGGTTGTCAAAGCGGTGTAGTAGTAACCGCCAGTCATAACCCCAAAGAGTATAATGGGTATAAGGCTTATTGGGAAGATGGTGCGCAAGTAATACCTCCTTACGACACAAGCATTATTTCTGAAGTAAATAAAATAAAACACATAGATGATATCCATTTCAAAGGTAATCCTGAATTGATAGAAATTATAGGTGAAAATATAGACAATCTATTTTTAGAAAAAATCCAAAAATTGTCTTTGTCACCCGAATCAATATCTCGTAACAAAGATATGAAGATCGTCTATACTCCAATACACGGAACAGGTATAACATTAATACCGAAAGCATTGAAAATGTATGGATTTAACAATGTAATAGATGTACCTGAACAAAATGTAATAAGTGGCGATTTCCCAACAGTAAAATCTCCAAATCCTGAAGAACCTGCAGCTTTAAAATTAGCTGTAGACAAAGCTCGTTCTGTTGATGCCGATATAGTCATGGCTTCAGACCCTGATGCCGATCGTATGGGGATAGCAGTAAAAGATGATAAGGGCGAATGGATTTTGGTTAATGGTAATCAAACAGCGCAAATTCTAGTATATTACTTGATTCGTCGTTACAAAGAATTAGGACGTTTAAAGGGTAAAGAATATATTGTTAAAACAATAGTAACTACAGAGTTAATCGCTGAAATTGCTAAACGTTATAAAGTACCTTATTTCGATTGCTATACAGGTTTCAAATGGATTGCTGCAATTATTCGTGAGCAAGAAGGAAAGAGACAATATATAGGTGGTGGAGAAGAAAGCTACGGATTCTTGGTTGAAGACTTTGTTCGTGATAAAGACGCAGTATCATCTTGCGTTATGATGGCAGAAATTGCAGCATGGGCAAAAGATAATGGCAAGACTGTTTACGAGTTATTACAAGATATTTATTTGGAATTCGGGTTCTCGAAAGAAAAGGGAATATCTGTAGTTAAAAAGGGAAAAACGGGTGCTGAAGAGATTAAGAAGATGATGACTCATTTACGTAGTTGTCCTCCTAAAACAATAGCAGGTTCTAAAGTTACAATTATTAAAGACTATAATGCATTGCGCATGATAGATTTAGCAGCAGGATCAACAACTAATATGGAAATGCCTGAGACTGCAAATGTATTGCAATTTTTTACAGAAGATGGTACTAAAATTTCTGTTAGACCTTCAGGAACAGAACCGAAAATTAAATTTTACATAGAAGTGAGACTTCCATTGAAATCGCGCGAAGAATTTGATGCTGTTGATGCTGCTGCAGAAGAAAAAATATTGGCAGCTAAGAAATCACTGCATTTAGATTGATATAGTAAGAAAATTAAAAAATAGTCCTACATCATGTGATGTAGGACTATTTTTTTGTGCATAATCTGTATCAGAACCAGCGTTTCTTAATAAAGAATCCGGTAGTGAAGGCAGTTATAAGTATTGATGTAATAATGACAATCAAAAATGTCCAATTAAAAATTGTAGTTCCTGATTCTAAGTTCATGCCGAAATAACTTGCTATCAACGTAGGCATCATTAATACAATAGATATTGTTGTTAAGCGTTTCATGACAACATTCAAATTGTTTGATATTACTGATGCGTAGGCATCCATCATTCCACTTAAAATGTCACTATATATGTTTGTCATTTCCAAAGCCTGTTTTGATTCAATCTCAACGTCTTCAACAAGTTCCGGATCATATAAGTCTTTTGTATTACGTAAATTTTTAAGCCTATGAGTCAGTATCTCGTTTCCACGAAGCGAAGTTGTAAAATAAACAAGACACTTCTCTAATTTTAGCAAGGCTTGTAAATCTTCATTTCGAATAGAATTTTCGAGTTGTTTCTCTGCAATTTTTGTACGATTGTTAATCTGTTTCAAGTATTTCAAAAACCATATACTCGATGACAGAAGCAGACGAAATACAAAATTTAAATTATCTGTTCGTTCGATATTTTTGCGTTTGGTATATTGTATAAAATCAGTTATAAGATCTGTTTGATAAAAACATACAGACACAAATACATCATCCTTAAAAATGATACCTAAAGGTACTGTAGTATATGGAACAGAGTTAGGATCTTCCATTTCTTTACAAGGTATACGCATTAAAATAAAACACCAGCCGTCTTCAACTTCGATACGAGGTCTTTCGTCCATATCTTCAATATCTTCGTAAAAAGCAGAAGGTACGTGCAATTCATTTATAATGTAATCGGCATCGTTTTGGGTTGGTTTTACAACATTAACCCAGCAGTTGGGTTCCCATTGTTGGCAGGGAATAAGTCCGTTCCCGTTTTTCAAAAAGGTTCTCATTGGTTTTCCTCCAAATGTTAAAAGAATGGAGGAGACCAAATCCCTCCATTCTAAATGATTGTTTGTTCCGGATGATAATCGTCCATGTTTGTTTTAGAATGGTTACGGCTGCAAATGTAGCTATAAATTTTGGAATGTGAAAGATGCACAAATAAACAATTCAATTAATTAAGCAATTTTTTAAATGTGCGTGTGCTAAGCCGGAAGTAAAAGTATTTTTAAGGCCATTTATTTATAAAATATATGTATTTTTCTGCTATGAATATAAACATAATTAAAGGGTACAATATTGCATTTCGCAATATTGTACCCTTTAAAATTCATTAGTTTAGAGTTGATTAGACCAAACTTTTTATTAAAGTTTCTCTATCTCCGCTAAGTAAATCCATAGGAGCTATTTCGGGTAGAGCATAAGCTCCGGGTTTCTGTTTTACGACGGCACGTGCACAGGATATTAAAATTTGTGCTGTAAGGGCAGGATTGTTAATGCTCATAGAAAAACTAATCCGTTGGTTCTGGGTCTTACCTGAAACGCCTTTACGTTCTAAAAGTACACCATGTCCCATATCTTTTATACTATCAACACTTTCTACTTCTATTACGTGTGTCTCGTCGTGTGCAAAATATGAATCTGCCTTAATTGCAGCTGTTACTTCTGCAATTGATGCTCCTTTTTCCAATTCTACATAAACCATACGGCGATGTATTCCTGTACCTAAAGGAATAGTCATTGATAAGGCATTCTTTACTCCTGATTTTGAATTAGCAACAACAGAATGTCCCATACTCATACCCGGTCCGAAGTTGGTATATGTAATACCCTTAGGAACCATTGCTTGAAATAATGTTCTTAAAACAGAGTCTGTACCAGGGTCCCATCCTGCAGAAATGATAGATGCTACTCCATTGGCCTTTGCAACTTCATCTAATTGTTGGTGTAAGTCCCATAAAGCGCCATGTATATCGTAGCTGTCAACTGTGCAAATACCTTTTTTAAGAATCGATACTGCAATTTCAGGTACTATGCGAGTTGGTCCACATAATATGGCTACATCAACTTTCCCAAGTTCGTCAATATTGGAAACGACCTTGATACCGGCTAAATCGGCAGTATTATCTGATAGTGATGAGGCTCTGCGAACTACTCCGCATAATTCTATATCAGGTGCTGCCAATGCTGCTTCTACAGAAAATTTTCCAATATTTCCGTATCCTATAATGGCAACTTTAATCTTTTTCATATTAAAAATTTTAAATATTATTTCTTTTGAATGAATTCATCCATAGATGCTGCTGCTTTGCGTCCATCGCCCATTGCTAGGATCACAGTAGCACCACCACGAACTATATCACCACCTGCAAATATCATAGGAATTGCGCTTTGTAAATTCTCATTTACAACAATAGTTCCTTTCTTAGATACTTCCAATCCCGGTATTGAATTTGGAATAAGAGGGTTAGGTGATACACCAACACTAACAATTACAGTATCGACATCAATAAGTTCTGTTGCACCTTCAATTTCTACAGGTTTACGACGTCCCGATGCATCAGCTTCGCCTAATTCCATTTTTTGCAAGAGCATTTGTTTAACACGACCTTTCTCGTCTCCGTAATATTCAATAGGGTTGTGAAGTGTTCTAAACTCAATACCTTCTTCTTTCGCATGTTTTACTTCCTCGATACGTGCAGGCATTTCTTCTTCGCTGCGACGATATACAATCATTGCCAATTCAGCGCCCAAACGTTTTGCTGTACGAACAGAATCCATGGCGGTATTACCACCACCAATAACTGCTACACGTTTCCCTTTTAATACAGGAGTGTCAAATTGATCTTGTGCAGCCCCCATAAGATTAATACGTGTTAGATATTCGTTTGATGACATGATACCGATAAGGTTCTCTCCCTTAATACCCATGAAATTAGGTAGGCCCGCTCCACTTGCAACAAATAATCCCTTAAATCCTTGTTCTTTTAAATCGTCGAAAGAAAGAGTTTTACCAACGATGCAATCCTTGATAAATTTAACGCCCATTTTTTCTAGATTTCCTATTTCAACATCAACAATAGAATTCGGTAAACGGAATTCGGGAATACCATATTTTAACACACCACCAATCTCGTGTAATGCTTCAAATACAGTTACGTCATATCCTTTTTTTGCCATATCTCCGGCGAACGATAATCCTGCAGGACCTGAACCTACAACACCTATTTTAATGCCATTTTTGGCAGCAATTTCGGGTATTGAAATAGATCCGCTTTCGCGTTCGTAGTCAGCGGCAAAACGTTCCAAATAACCAATGGCAACAGCCTTTTTACCCATTTTTAAATGAATACATTGACTTTCGCATTGTCTTTCTTGTGGGCAAACACGACCGCACACCGCAGGTAGTGCAGATGTCATTTTTAAAACCTGTGCAGCCTCTAAAAATGCGCCACGTTCAATATTTTTGATAAATGACGGAATGTCGATGTTTACAGGACAACCTGTAATACAACTTGGATTAAGACAATCTAAGCAGCGTTTTGCTTCAAGCAATGCTTGGTCTTTGTTTAATCCTTGGTTTACTTCCTCATAATTACGACTACGGTATTCACCATCTAATTCATTCATGTTAACACGGGTAATCTCCGTACGTTCCTTATTTTTCATTGCTTTGCGCAATTCTTCACGCCAAGCAGCAGTTCTATTTGTTAGTTCCATGCTAATATTCTCCGTGTTATAATTGTTCTTTATATTTAGCAAAAGCTGCTTGTTCTTGTTCTCTATAAGCTCCTAAACGCATCATCATTTCATCGAAGTTAACTTGGTGAGCATCAAATTCCGGGCCGTCAACACATACAAATTTCGTTTCGCCTCCAATGCTTACACGACATGCACCACACATTCCCGTACCATCAACCATAATTGTATTTAACGAAGCTACTGTTGGTACATTATATTTTTTAGTTAGAAGAGATACGAATTTCATCATTATAGCAGGACCTATAGTTACGCACAAATCAACTTTTTCGCGGTTAATTACATTCTCGACGCCATTAGTAACAAGTCCTTTTGTTCCATAAGAACCATCATCTGTCATAATAATGATTTCGTCTGCGTATTGACGCATTTGTTCTTCCAAGATTATTAAATCTTTAGTTCTTGCAGCAAGTACTACAATTACTTTGTTGCCTGCTTTTTTTAAAGCTTCAACAATAGGCAACATCGGAGCTGTTCCAACACCACCGCATGCGCAAACAACAGTACCGAATTTCTCGATGTGTGTTGCTTTCCCAAGTGGACCAACTACATCTTCAATATAGTCGCCTACATTTAGCGAGCATAGTTTTGTTGATGAAACTCCAATTTTTTGTACAACCAATCTGATTGTGCCTTTTTCAATATCAGATCCTGCAATTGTCAAAGGAATTCTTTCGCCATCTTTGTCAATACGAACAATAACAAAATGCCCTGCTCGCCGAGCTTTAGCTATAAGTGGGGCTTCAATGTCTAAGCTAACCACATTTTCCGAAAAGTTTTCTTTTGATATAATCTTATTCATGAATTTTTTTTGAATTATAAGTTCAAAATATGTGTTATTTTTAAATTTTTAGATAAATACAATATTCAGAACCATCAATTTATAAAAACGGATATGGGCGGGTTAATTTAACCCGCCCGTTTCTATCCGTGCATTTAATAGTTAATGTTAGTGCTTAGATGATACCTTGAGCCATCATAGCTTTAGCAACTTTCATAAAGCCTGCGATATTTGCACCCTTAGCATAGTTGATATATCCGTCAGGTTCAGTGCCATATTTAACACAGTTTGCATGAATGTCAGCCATGATACCTTTTAATTTTGCATCAACTTCTTCGCGAGACCAACTTAAACGTTCAGAGTTTTGACTCATTTCCAAACCTGATGTTGCAACACCACCTGCGTTTGCAGCTTTACCCGGAGCATATAATAATTTAGCTTTTTGGAAGATATCAATAGCCTCAGGAGTTGTAGGCATGTTGGCACCTTCAGATACTGCTATGATTCCGTTATTAACGAGTTTTTGAGCGTCTTCAGCATTGATTTCGTTTTGTGTTGCTGATGGCAATGCGATATCAGCTTTCTCTCCCCAAGGACGAGCGCCTTCTACATATTTGCAACCATATTTATCAGCATATTCTTTAATACGTCCACGTTGAACGTTCTTCAGATCTTTTATGAATTCCAATTTTTCTGTTGTGATACCATTTGGATCATATATATAACCATTAGAATCAGAAAGAGTCAAAGGAATTGCTC
This sequence comes from Bacteroidota bacterium, assembly GCA_022708465.1. GTDB lineage: Bacteria > Bacteroidota > Bacteroidia > Bacteroidales > Paludibacteraceae > Enterocola. Next base: position 69,568 of record JAKIYQ010000001.1, read on the forward strand.
CTAATTCTATTAATTTCTCGCATGTGTATTGAGCAACGTTACCTGAACCTGATACAAGACATTTTTTGCCTTTAAGTTCGATGTTACGTGTTTTCAACATACTTAGCAAGAAGTAGATGTTACCATAACCGGTTGCTTCAGGACGAATTAATGATCCACCGAATTCCAAACCTTTACCGGTAAATGTACCTGTAAATTCGTGTTGTAATTTGCGATACATGCCGAACATGAAACCAACTTCACGACCACCAACACCTATATCACCTGCAGGTATGTCAGTGTTAGGGCCTATGTGGCGAGCTAATTCAAGCAAATAAGCTTGGCAAAAACGCATCACTTCGTTGTTAGATTTACCTCTTGGTGAGAAATCCGAACCGCCTTTTGCGCCACCCATAGGCAATGTTGTAAGTGCGTTTTTAAATGTTTGCTCGAAAGCAAGGAATTTTAAAATTGACAAGTTAACCGAAGAGTGGAAACGAATACCACCTTTATAAGGTCCGATAGCCATGTTGTGTTGTACACGATACGCCATATTGGTTTGTACGTTTCCTTTATCATCTACCCATGATACGCGGAATGTAAAAATACGATCCGGAATGCAAAGTCTCTCAATTAAATTAGCTTTTTCAAACTCGGGATGTTTGTTGTACTCCTCTTCGATTGAATTTAATACTTCACTTACAGCTTGAATATATTCAGGTTCATTTGGAAACCTTTTCTTCAAGCCTTCTACTACATTTTGTGCATTCATAATTATGTTGTTTATTAGAAATAACTTATGTTTTGAGTTCTTTTGATGTGCAAAGTTAAACAAAAAAATAGTTGAAGCACAAAAGCCATAAATAAAATAGATACAAAAAAACGATATAGTGCAATTTGTTATATTTTTACTATTAAAACTACCACATTGTAATTAATTGCAATTATTTGCTTATAAATTGATATTTTGGTGTTTCTAAAAATACGATTATTGTGAAAAAGATATCATTTATATTTTTATTGTGCATAATTTTCTTAATTTTGCTGTTCAAAGCATTTGTCTCTAAATTTATATTTATACCTATTATATTATGTTTAAAAATTGCGTTATTAGTACAAAGGCAAAAGTTATTAGCATAATTTCTGCCGTATTGCTCCTGACATTAGCAGGATTTATATATTTCAGATTTTATTTTGTATTTGGAGAAGGTGTAAAAGCTGGTGAACTTAATTACTGTACTTATAAGGGATATATATTTAAAACATATGAAGGAAAATTGATTCAATCGGGTTTTAAAGCACAATCAATAGGAACCATACAATCATATGAATTTCCTTTTTCTGTAGAGAATAAATTAATTGCTGATTCTTTGATGCGCTGTAGTGGACGTCATGTAGAACTTCACTATAAGGAGTATATTGCTCCGATCCCTTGGCGAGGAGTTAGCAAGTTTGTTGTAGATGATATCATTTCAGTAAAATAATTTTTTTGCTATTTAGCAATCCCAACTCAAAAGAGTTGGGATTTTTTTTATTATATGATATACATTATGTAATAACATTTTATGTACCTTTGTCCTTTCATATTTTTAGAGACCTTTTTATGGAATTAGAAAGCAAATATAAGCCTTCAGAAGTTGAACCGAAGTGGTATCAGTATTGGTTGGATAATGGTATGTTTAATTCGAAACCGGATAATCGCGAACCCTATACCATAGTAATACCTCCACCAAATGTAACAGGTGTCTTACACATGGGGCACATGCTTAATAATACCATACAAGATATTTTAGTAAGACGTGCCAGAATGTTAGGGAAAAATGCATGTTGGGTACCAGGTACAGATCATGCATCAATTGCAACAGAAGCAAAAGTTGTAAATAGATTGGCTCAACAGGGTATTAAAAAAACAGATCTTACGCGTGATGAGTTTTTGAAACATGCATGGGAATGGACTGACGAACATGGTGGCATAATACTTAAACAATTACGTAAACTGGGGGCTTCGTGCGATTGGAGCAGAACTTCATTTACAATGGATGAGATTCGTTCTGAAAGTGTGATAAGCGTATTTTGTGATTTGTATCAAAAAGGCTTGATATATAGAGGTGTAAGAATGGTCAATTGGGATCCTAAAGCACTTACAGCTTTGTCTGATGAAGAAGTTATGTATCAAGAAGAGCATGGTAAATTATTTTATTTACGTTATAAAATAGAAGGAGAAGATGGATATGCAGTTGTAGCTACAACTCGTCCTGAAACTATAATGGGTGATACTGCAATGTGTATCAATCCTAATGATCCTAAAAACCAGCATCTCAAAGGTAAAAAAGTAATAGTTCCTTTAGTTGGACGTGTTATTCCTGTAATTGAAGATGAATATGTTGATATAGAGTTTGGGACCGGTTGCTTAAAAGTAACTCCGGCACATGATGTTAACGACTATATGTTGGGTGAAAAATATAATTTACCTACAATAGACATCTTTAATGATAATGGTACAATAAGTGAAGCTGCCGGTATTTATGTAGGTATGGATAGGTTTGATGTACGCAAGCAAATTGAAAAAGATTTGGAAGCTGCAGATTTACTCGAAAAAACCGAAGCCTATACTAATAAAGTCGGATATTCCGAACGTACCCGTGTAGTTATTGAACCTAAATTGTCGATGCAGTGGTTCCTAAAAATGGAGCATCTTGCAAAACCCGCTTTAGATGAAGTAATGAACGATAATCTTAAATTCTATCCTCCAAAATACAAAAATACATATCGTCATTGGATGGAGAATATTAAGGATTGGTGCATCAGTCGTCAACTTTGGTGGGGGCATCGAATACCTGCTTATTATTTGCCTCAAGGTGGTTTTGTAGTAGCTAAATCGGCTGAAGAGGCTTTGGTTATAGCAAAACAGAAAACAGGAGATGAGTTCTTGACCATTAAAGACTTAAAACAAGACGAAGATTGCTTGGATACATGGTTTTCATCATGGTTATGGCCTATATCACTATTCGACGGAATAAACAAACCCGGAAATAAAGAAATCTCATATTACTATCCAACTGACGACTTGGTTACAGGACCTGATATTATATTCTTTTGGGTAGCACGTATGATAATGGCAGGCTATGAATATAAAGGTGATATGCCATTTAAACATGTTTATTTCACAGGTATCGTGCGTGATAAGTTAGGTAGAAAGATGTCAAAATCATTAGGTAATTCGCCTGATCCACTTGATTTGATTTCGAAATACGGAGCAGATGGTGTTCGTATGGGTATGATGTTGGCAGCCCCTGCCGGCAATGATGTACATTTTGATGAGGCATTATGCGAACAAGGACGTAATTTTAATAATAAGATTTGGAATGCACTGCGTTTGGTTAAAGGTTGGCAAGTTTCTGATTCTACACAACCTGAAATAGCAAAAATGGCAGTTGAATGGTTTGATGAACAATTGAGCGCAACTATAGAGGAAGTAAATGATCAATTCGATAAATATCGTTTATCGGAAGCATTACTTCGTGTTTATAAATTGTTTTGGGATGAGTTTTCTTCTTGGTATCTTGAAATGATTAAACCGGCTTATGGCCAGGCTATCGACAATGTTACATATCAAGCAACTTTGAAATTCTTTGAAAAATTATGTTTGCTATTGCATCCATTTATGCCGTTTATTACAGAAGAAGTATGGCAAGTTATTTCAGAACGTAAAAATGGTGAAAGTATAATGTATGCATCTTGGCCATTTTCAGGCAAAACAAATCCTAAATTTTTAGATTCTTTTGAACGTACCAAAGAATTGGTATCAGCCATACGTGCAGTCCGTTTAGAAAAAAATATTCCATTTAAAGATGATTTGCGTTTACAAGTATTATCTAACGGACATGATAATTCTTACAATACAGTTGTCGCTAAAATGTGTAATATATCTTCAATAGAAGAGATATCTGAAAAGGAAGCTATGTCAGTTTCTTTCTTAGTGCGTACTGTTGAATATGCTATTCCATTAGCAAAAAGTCTGAATGTTGAAGAAGAAATAAAAAAAACAGATGCTGAAATCAAATATTTAGAAGGATTTTTAGTTTCTGTTGAAAAAAAATTAAGTAACGAAAAATTTGTTGCTAATGCAAAACCTGAAGTCGTTGAAATCGAACGCAAGAAAAAGGCTGATGCAGAAAGCAAGTTGTCTAGTATGCGTCTTACATTGTCGCGATTATCTAAGAACTAATCTAATAATCAATAAATAATTATTTTAAAATCTTTAATGCAATCATGAGTGAGCAACCTTCAAAAATTTCATTCTACAAAGGAGATAATATTCCTTTGGAGATGCACAAAGTTAGAATTGTACAAAAACTATTTTTACCAAAAATAGAAGATCGTAAACAAAACATGAATGATGCCGGCAACAATACTTTCTTGTTGCAAAATCGCGACATCTTTATGGATATGTTAACCGATAGTGGTGTTAATGCAATGAGTGATCGTCAACAAGCAGCGATGTTAGTAGCAGACGATAGCTATGCAGGCAGCGAGACTTATAATCGTTTAACAAATAAACTTACAGAACTTTTTGGTACAAAATATTTTCTCCCTACACATCAAGGTCGTGCCGCTGAGAATATATTGGCAGAAGCTTTTGTAAGACCAGGAATGGTAACTTTGATGAACTTCCACTTTACAACAACAAAAGCTCACATTACTCGTATGGGAGGTTCTGTTGAAGAATTAATTATCAAAGAAGGTTTGGAACCAAACAATAATAATCCTTTTAAAGGAAACTTTGATTTGGATTTATTGCGTAAACGTATTAAAGAAGTAGGACCTAAGAATGTAGCATTCGTTCGTATCGAGGCAGGCACAAACTTAGTTGGTGGACAACCACTTTCAATGGAGAACATGCTGGCTGTATCAGATATTTGTAAAGAGTATGGTGTAATGAGTGTACTAGATGCATCATTATTACAAGATAACTTATACTTTATCAAAGTACGTGAAGCAGCTGCAAAAGACATGTCAATTCCACAGATTACACGTAAATTGGCAGATGCAATGGATATTATTTACTTCTCGGCACGTAAATTAGGTTTTGCTCGTGGTGGTGGTATTTCAATGCGTGATGAAAAACTTTGTTTAAAAATGAAAGAATTTGTTCCATTGTATGAAGGATTCTTAACTTATGGCGGTATGTCTGTTCGCGAAATGGAAGCTATCACGGTTGGTTTGGATGAAACAATGGATTTTGATATTATCTCACAAGGACCTCAATTTATTAAATATATGTGTGATGAATTGGAGAAACATGGTGTTCCTGTTATAACTCCTGCAGGTGGCTTGGGTTGTCACTTGAATGCTAGCGAAATATTGCCTCAAATACCACATAATCAATATCCTGCTGCTGCATTAGGTTCTGCATTATATATAGCAGGTTGTGTTCGTGGTATGGAACGTGGTACATTGTCAGAGCAACGTGAAAAAGATGGTACAGAACGTTATGCTGAATTAGAATTACTTCGTTTAGCAGTACCTCGTCGTGTATA
>JAKIYQ010000021.1:0-21428 GCA_022708465.1 Bacteroidota bacterium
CGACAAAAGTATTGTAGTTATATGCATGAATAAAGAAGATAAAGAAATAGAATTTTCAATGCAAATGAGAGATAAAACATACAATTGCATATTACCGGCACATTCAATTTCTACTACTTGCATAAAAAAATAGACGAAAAATGCTACAAAAGGGGAATTACGCATTAAGTCGTTAATTTTTGCAATATAACAAAATTAATTATAAACTACTGATTATAAACAAATTAGTACATTAACGATGTATCGTTGATGTATTTTTTTATTTTTCGTGATGAGTTTTTGTGCATAAAACGACAAACGATTGCAATCAAAAACTAAATACCTTTGCTACGTGTTCAAAACAAAAACACAAATGACAGTCGTAAAAATCGACCTAATTAATTTTAACAACCTATAAAATTACAAAGACATGAAAACAATTACAAAAAGATTCTTCTCAGCCGTGACAATGATCATGGTAGGATTTGCTGCTTTTGCAGCACCTGCATCAGAATGGTGCGATACTCCGACAGGACATCTTAACGACCCGAATTTCGGAGATGTAAATTCACATATATTATTAACGATTTCAGGCGACGAAGCCGGCAAACTAAACATTGTAGTAAAACCTGGTTTAGACAACGTTAAAGGTATTAATTACATATATGTTACCGTATCTGATGCAACACAAGGTTTCTACGAATTTGGAACAGCTCAAACAGGCGAACCTTTAGCAGAATTAGCTATTGAAGCTACACTTAATCCCGGTACTACAACTTCAAGTATAATGGTTCAATATGGTAATCCTGATTGGGCCGGTCGTTGGCAAGTATCGGTATCTGATATTGATGTTACAGCAAATTGTTCAGGAGATTGCGATTTAACAGAAAATCCGACTATGACTTCTGCTTCTTTGGAATCAAAAACAGCATACGATATAAATTTAAATGTTGCAGGTGTTGATCAAAACTCAAACGCTATTACAAACTTCGTAGTTTCTTGCGAAAGTTTTACAGACAAAGTATTTACTGCCACAGCCGGTGTAATCAAAATAGACGGTTTAACACCTGGAACAGAATATAACTTTTCTATTAAAGCAAAAGATTATTGCAACAATATTTCTACCGGAGCAGAATCTGTAATCGCAAGTACTGAAACATTAGAATCTCAATGTTCAGGAGATAAAGGACATTTTGGCAATCCAACAGTTCTTCGTATACATTATGTAATATCATACGATGCTATAAGCGGTAATGTAACATATACAGTTACTCCATATAACAGTGAGCTTACATTGATGTATGCAGAAATTCAACAAACTGAAGGCGGTAATCAAATAATGACAATCGCTAATGACGAAAAATCTGCAACATACACAACCCAATATACAGGAGAATCTGTTAAATCATTATTCTTGTATCGTACAAGTGACATCCCGGGTAATGAAATGACAGCAGAAAACTTAACAAAACCTGAAGCTATCTATTACAAAGTTGGAGATTGCCCTGCAACATCAGTACAAGAAACAAGCACTGCAATTGCAAAAATTTCTCCAAATCCTGCAGTTCAATTTGTTAACATCGTATCACAAGAAGAAATTAGTAAAATCGAAGTTCGTGCACAAAATGGCGCAGTTGTAATATCAATTAAACCTAATAGCAATGAATGTAATTTAGATATAGCTCATCTTGCAAAAGGCAGATATTTCGTAACTATTTACAACGGTGCTGTATTCAACACCGAAACAATGGTTGTTAAATAACATTATTTCATAATTCATTTTTTCATAAGTTTTTAAGGGTGGAAAACACTACATGGTAAACGTACCGCGTAGTGTTTTCTTTTTTGTGTATATTTGCCCGATCAAAAATTAATCCGGATGCCAAACGACTATTTTAAGTTCAAACGATTTACAATTATGCAGTCTGATTGCGCCATGAAGGTTGGTACTGATGGCGTGTTATTAGGAGCGTATACACAAATTGACTCTGACGAACAAATATTAGATATAGGTACCGGAACAGGATTAATTGCATTAATGCTTGCACAGAAATCTACCTCATCAACAATTGATGCAATAGAAATAGATGAGAAAGCCGCTAATCAGGCAAGAAATAATATCATGGCATCACCATGGAAAAATATCAACATAATATGTGTTGATTTTATACAATACGCTGAGAATTGTGACAAACAATATTCTTTGATAATCAGCAACCCACCCTATTTCAAGCAATCGCTTAAAGCACCTGAGCACGAACGTAGCATTGCCAGACATAATGACATACTACCATTCGATAAACTTTGTTCGTCTGTTGCAAAAATATTATCAGACAATGGAAGATTCTGTCTTATCTTACCTACTATTGAGGCAGAAATTTTTATAAAAGAAGCAGAAAAATGCAGTTTATTTGTATCAAAGCGCACAAAAATTATTCCAAAACCGGGAGCTAAGGTAATACGATTAATTCTTGAACTAACAAGAAACAAGCAAGATTTGACAGAGCATCAATTATGCATAGAAACTGATACTCGACACGAATATACAGAAGAATTTAAAAAGCTAACTGACAGTTACTATCTCTAAATCATTCTGATAGTATATATAGCCTGAAACATTCTTATACCCCATTAACTTAAGCAGTGACATATATGTACTAACCTGACTAAAATGAGAATCTTTCTTTTCTCCAAATTTATAATCAACAACAATTATTTCATCTTTGCCTATCATAATTCGGTCAGGTCGATAATTCTCAGCATTCGCTGTAATAATAGTCCTTTCGTTTAGAATCTTATAACTGCCATCAAACCAGGTTTTTACAGCAGGATTATTAATATATGGATCTAGTTTTTCAGTAATTTGTTTTGCCTCATCTGCTGAGACTAATCCTAATCTTTGCATTTCTTGTACAACAGAATTCAAATCCTCAGATTTAATTATTTTTTCCATTATACCATGCAATATTATTCCCATGATATTTTGTTCAGAACTATCTGATTTTTTTCGTAAACCGAAACGAGATATATCTGTGTGAGTGATATATATATCTTCAGAACCTTCATCAAGCGGCTTTGTTACATCACTTTCTTTCGGTTTTAACTCTCCTTGAATAAATTTAGCCGAAGTTTCATCGGATGATACAAATTCACTCAGATTAGGTGAATTAATATATTTTCTCAATAAATCTCCAACATTATTAAATGAATCTTTTTTAGGATTCATGCTAAAACAAATCAATGCCTTAATAGGACGAGTAAAAGCAACGTACATCAAATTAATATTATCCATGTAATTGTTCATCAACTCTTTGTAATAATCTTCAGCAAAGATTGTTTTAGACAGTGTACTCAAATATTTTACCGGCACATAATCTATACCATCAAATGGCCGGCTTGTTTTACACCACATTATTTTTGTATTTACACCGGAATTATCATCCAACTTCCATGTACAGAAAGGCATAATAACAACATTAAAAGACAAACCTTTGGATTTATGCAATGTCATGATAGTAACAGCGTTACCTGCATCACCTGTGGTCAAACTCTTAGATATTCCCGTTTGTTCCCACCACTCTACAAATCTATTTGCATCTGAACTTTGTTTTGAAACATATTCAAGTAGCAAATCTTGAAAAGCTTGTATATATACCACCGCATTTTTGTGCGAACGCAGACCATAATTATCAATTATTTTTTCTACAAACTCATACAATGGCATATCCGCGGCTAACTCTTCTTCAGCTTGTACAACATTAATCTCTTTGCATAAATGCTCTATATACAGCTTATTAAGATCATCATTCGGGTTTATTGACCGCTTAATTACTGAAACAATCAAACATACTTCTAATGACGATGAAATTTGTAATGCTTCGTCTGATACAACAGGAATATTATTTTCAAGCAAACTTTGAGCCACTTGAGCAGCTTCCTTTTTTGTTCTTACCAATATTGTTATATCACCATAGTTATATTTTTTTTCGAGTAATTCTGAAATCGAATTAAATAAATTATTTATGGCCAATATGCGCCAATCTTCAACATTTTTTTCTTCAAGTAAACGAATCTCAACATAACCACTATCAGCATCTTTTTTTGTATTTTGAAGCACATCCGAATACGACTTGCGAAGAACGTCATCCGAAACAATTCCAACCAAATCTTCACGCAATTGATCGTTATATTTATCTTGCAAAGCGTTAACTGCATACTGAAAGAAATCATTATTAAATGATACTATTTGAGCATCACTTCTATAATTTGTAGATAGAGTATGCGATTTAATCTGATTTTTGAAATCTACAGACTCTAATTGATTACCAAGGATTTTCCAATCAGAATTTCTAAAACGATAAATACTTTGTTTTACATCTCCTACTACAAGATTTTCTTGACCGTTTCCTAAACTTTCTGCTATTAAAGGTTTAAAATTATTCCATTGCATTGCAGATGTATCCTGAAACTCATCAAGCAAATAATGCTTGATAATGGTACCTACTTTTTCGTATACAAATGGAGCATCGTTATCTTCTACAATAGTATTCAACAATTTTACCGAATCGCTAATAAGCAGAGAGTTAGCTTCTTTTTGCATGGTTTTAACGACCTCATCAATATGATGTAAAACACCTAATGATGGCAAAAACCTATATATAGCCTCTGCTGAATTATATTCTATGATATTCTCATTGTATATATCTATAAAATTTGCAACATCATCACATAGCCAATCGCTAGCATCAATAACTTTCTGAGGCGAATTTTTTGTGTAAAAATTGTTAGGATCATTTGGTAGATTTAAGAAAGTATCAGACAAACCAACTATTTCACCGGCTGAGAATTTATCAAGAACACATAAAGGACCTCTTGATGCATTTTTAAAATCTGTAAGAAGAAGATCTGCTGATCCTATTTTTTCTTTTAAATCTTTTGCCGCATTTATTATTGTAGATGACCTGTCTTTCTTGATTACATATATTTTATTTTTGTAATTTTTTATTGTATTAATATTAGTAATCAGGCTACCATATTTCAAATAATCTTCTTTAAAGATTTCCTTTCCAAAATTAATTAAATCATCTCTTACCTTCCAATTCTTACCTGCGTCAATTTTTTCTTGCGCCATTGACAATAGCCAATCAAGCACATCCTTATTATTCGGTTGGTCAAGCGACAAAATAATCTCATCTACGGCATCTTCAATAACTTGATCGTGATCTAATTCAACAGCATAATTACTATTGATGCCTAATTCTCTAACAAAAGCGCGAATAACTTGCTGAAAAAAACGATCTATAGTGCTGATTTTAAATCGAGAATAATCGTGCAAAACAGACCTTAGCATCTCTTTAGCGCGTTTTGAATCCAAATAAGGTAATGTCTTTTCGCCATTAGCTACTTTTGCCAGAAGTTGAATAATTCTAGACTTCATTTCTTCTGTGGCCTTATTGGTAAAAGTAACTGCCAATATATGTCTGTGTTCGAAATTATAATTTCCCGAGGCATTTCCCGAGGCCATCAATTCTAAGTAAGATTCTGTCAAACAAGTTGTTTTGCCCGAACCTGCAGATGCTTTATATACGTGAAGATCACTCATATGCCCTTTGTTTTAAATCCTTCTGAATGTAATAATTCTTTTAGTTTTACACGCAAATCGCCCTGTATGAGGATTTCTCCATCACGTACAGACCCACCTACTCCACATTTAACTTTAAGACGCTTTGCAAGTTCTTTGAGAGAGTCATCACTACCTTCATAACCGCTTATTATTGTGGCAGGTTTACCATTTCGACGTTGAAATGATAAACACAAACATTGTTTTTGATTGGGAATTTGTTCTTTCACTTCTTCAGAATCATCTACACTATTCATCGCATCAGGATTTGTAGAATATACCAACCCTAATTTATGTTTCCAATCCATATCCATTTTATAATGATTATTTAGGCTGAATTACTTTTGTTTTAGTACAGAAATGAATTTATTCAAAATTTCTGAATGACAAATTTAACTATAATTCCGTTTCATCACTCCTAAAATACACATTAAATTCGTATCTTTGCCCAAATATATTGTGGCAAAAGCATGAAAATCATTGCAATAGGTTGGAATTATTTAGACCATAACAAAGAGCTTGAACATATAGGACCCAAAGAACCGGCAGTTTTTTGCAAACCCGATTCTGCACTGCTAAAAGGAGGTAAACCATTTTATATACCCGATTTTTCAGATCGCATTGAGTACGAAACAGAATTGGTTGTACGTATTGATAAAGTTGGTCGCAACATTGCAAAAAAATTTGCCAACAAATATTATCATGAAATAGGATTAGGAATAGATTTTACGGCGCGAGATTTACAAGCTAAGTTCAGAGAAACCGGAAGCCCTTGGGAATTATGTAAAGCCTTCGATTTTTCAGCCCCTATAAGCGAGTTCTTCCCTATTTCAGACTTTGGAGGGAATGTACAAGATTTACATTTTAGTTTGGATATTAACGGGAAAACCGTACAAAAAGGATACACCGGTGACATGATTTTTGATGTCGATTTTATCATCGAATATGTAAGTAAGTTTTTTACACTTAAAACCGGCGATTTAATATTTACAGGAACTCCCGTAGGAGTTGGACCGGTTCATCAAGATGATCATTTGCAAGGATATATAGAAGATAAACCAATCTTAGATTTCTATATTAAATAAAATGGATTTTAAAAATAAATACCTGATATTACTTATTACGTTTTTTGCATCATACTTTAGTATGAATGCCGAACAGATTATTCCGGTAAATATATTATGGGAATCTCCGCGCATTTTTTCAACGCCAAGTGAACAAGAAACAAGATTAAGTTTTGAGGATGCTCAGTATATAGACGAACTGCCATTTTATACCATATCAGTTCCGATTGAAGAATACAGCAAAACATCAGACTATAAGACAAGTATTAACGATTGTAAATATGAGCCTTTAAATACTGTTGAGTCTAATTTACTCAAAAACGCCAATATCGCAGACAGTATTATTTTTAGGACATCTATAAGTACTGAAAGGCACAACTCAAGCCTTGACCTGCGTTTTTGTCCGATAATATTGAAAGATGGTAAATATCAAAAATTGATTTCTGCTAAGATTAGCATAAATACCTTATTTAAAACAAAGAAAAGAAATGTAAGAATCGCAGCTGATGCATATCCGTCAAATTCTGTTTTAGCAAGCGGGTATTGGGTTAAATTAGCTGTTAGAGAATCGGGCATATACAAACTTACATACGAAGAAATTGTAAATATGGGTGTTTCAAGCCCCGCAAACATTAGAATTTTTGGGTATGGAGGTGAAATTCAAGAAGAAGATTTCTCTAAAATATCAATCGCAGATAAAGACGACTTAAAAGAAATCGCAATTTTTATGGAGAAAGGATCTGATGAGGTTTTCGGATCCGGAGACTACATACTATTTTGGGCTCAAGGTGTTATAAAAAGAACTTATAACGATCTAACCGGAGGATATGAATTCACTCCCAATTATTATACTGACTATGGATACTATTTTGCTACTTCGGATGCAGGAATTGGCAGAAGAATAGAGCAAGCTGAAAAAATTGAAGATACTCCTACTCTTACTGTGAATAAATCTTTGGCCGGCGTATATCACAATGTCGAATCAATAAATTTGCTTGAATCAGGTAGAGAATGGTATGGCGAAAAGTTTGAATCAGGTACACTTGAACGTAATTTTCAGCTTCCAATTGAAAATGTTGCAACTGATGAAGATGCTCTATTGAATATTGAAGCAATTGCAACATCATCTTCAGCAACCACCTACACTGTCAGTTTTAATGGTAACGTATTAAGCAATAACATTAAAATATCTGCTGTCGGGAGTTCGCATCAAGTAGCTAATTCAGGTTCAATATCAAGAAATGTAAGTTGTTCAAATTTTGATTATCAAACAGTTACGCTTAAATACAATCCTGCTGCATCATCAAATGTAGGATACCTCAATTACATCACATTAAGCGCATACAAACATCTGAATTTCAATGGAAGTTCAATGGAAATTTTTTATCCTAATGATATTGAGTTTGATGCAGTTGCCGGTTACGAAATAAGTGGAGCTACATCAAGTACAAAAATTTGGAATATCACAGATCAATCGAATATCACTGAAATTCCTACCGAATACAATGGTACGCTTTCATTTACTGCATTACATAATGATCTGCAGACTTTTTTAGCCCTTAACACACAGGCATCTTTTCCTGCTCCTACAATTGTTGGAGCAGTTGCAAATCAAAATTTGCATGGTTTAGCGCAATGCGACATGATAATTGTTACTCCTTCTGAGTATATGGCAGCTGCCGAAAGATTAGCAGAACACCATCGCACACATGACGGCATGGTAGTACATATAGCTACTCCCGAACAAATTTACAATGAATTTTCTTCAGGAACGCCTGATGCAACTGCATATCGTCGCTTTTTGAAAGTGTTTTATGACAGAGCCGCATCAGATGGATCAAAATTACCAAGTTCATTACTGTTCTTTGGAGTCGCATCACACGACAATAGAGGATACAAACACGCAAAGTTGCCTTTAATCAGTTATCAATCAGAAGAATCACTATTATCAACGCGTTCTTACGTTACAGATGATTATTACGGCTTGTTGGATGACAATGAAGGAGGATCACTTGCTTCAGACAAAATGGACATTTCGGTAGGTAGATTGCCTATATCTTCTAATACGGAAGCTGAAAATGGAGTAAATAAAATAATTAAATATGCTCAAAATAGTCTCACCGGCACATGGAAAAACATCTTTGCTTTTATGGCTGACGACGAAGATAGTAACATTCACATGTCTCAAGCAGATAAATTATCTAAATCATTATATTCATTAAATAAGGCATACCAAGCACACAAAGTATACTTTGATGCATATCCGCTTGTTCAAAGCACAAGCGGAGGAACATATCCTGTTGCACGCGAAACCATTTTGAAAGATATAAAAAATGGCGTATTGGTATTTACATACGTTGGACATGGAGGTCCTTATACACTTTCGCAAGAGCAAACCATTAATCAGAATGACATTATTGCCATGTATAATGATAAACAAGCTCTATGGATTACTGCAACATGTGACTTTAGCCGTTATGATAACAATACTGTATCGGCAGGAATGAATGTTTTCCTTAATCCAAATGGAGGTGGTATTGCCTTACTTACGACAACACGTGTAGTATTTTCAAGTGACAATTTCAAGCTAGGTTCTGCTGTATATGATTATATCGTTCCAAAAGAAGGTGAAGACCCTCTAACACTTGGAGAAATTGTAAGAAGAGCTAAAATTGATATAGGTTACGACAAAAACAAACTAAATTTCTCGCTTTTGGGAGATCCTGCACTAGTTTTGAATTATCCGACAAAACGAATAATAACAGATAGCATTAATAGCCTGATTCCTGAAGATGCATTGATGCAAGCTCTTGGACTTGTTACTATAAAAGGACATATAGCTGATGAAAATGGAGACTCTTTAAAAGACTTTAATGGAACTGTAAATCTTACCATTTACGACAAAGAAGAGACCATGACTACATTGGCCAATAAAGGAAATACTCCTTTTAATTATCAAGATTATCCTAACATTTTGTTTAGTGGAAAAGCAAGTGCCACTAATGGATGTTTTGAAACAACATTTATGGTTCCAAAAGATATAAATTACAAATTTGGGAACGGGCGCATACTATACTACGGCGTATCTGACGATAAAAAGACTGAAGCACATGACTATAACGAATCTTTCCAAGTTGGTGGCTCAGATCCTTCTGCAGAGCCTAGCGAGGAAGGACCTAATTTGAAATTGTACTTAAATTCTCCATCATTTATATCAGGACAAGTAGTTAACCCTACCCCCGTATTGTTTGCACATTTAAATGATTCATACGGGATTAATGTTGTTGGAGCAGGTATTGGACATGACATTACAATAAAGTTAAACAATGATCCAAATAAAACCTATGTATTAAACAATTACTACGAATCGACGCTTAATGACTATAAAAGTGGAATTGTTAAATATCAATTTGAGCCATTAGAGCCGGGTTTATACCATTTAGCATTTAAAGCTTGGAATCTACAAAACATTTCAAGTTCTGCGGAAATTGATTTTGTGGTTCGCGAAAAATCTATACCTGAAATTTCTGATTTTAGTATAAGTCCAAATCCTGCGTCTGATTATGTAGATTTAACCCTATTGTATGATAGACCTGAAATACCTGTTGATGTAGAATTTATATTATATGACATGCAAGGACGACAATATTGGAATTCAAAGGCTACTGTTTCTACCGAAGGCACATATACTTCACACATTGATTTATCCGGTAAAATTGGAGATCAAATTCGCCCGGGTATATATTTAATTAAAGCAATAATTACCACAACAGAAGGGACTTACGATACAAAAACACAAAAGTTGCTAGTAAATCCACAATAAAATCCAAAAGATTACGTTATCTTTGTAGCCGTTTTTTTAAACGCTGTTAGATAATTATGCACACACAATCTATTTGTAAAATAATGAAGAAAAAATTAAGTATTTTATTGGCTATATCACTAAGTATGCCATTAATCATGTTTGCACAAACGCCGGAAGATTCAGAAGAGCCGTATCAAACATTTTCACCTATTACAACGGGAGTATCCTTTTTAACAGTGGCACCTGATGCACGCGGAGGCGGTTTGGGAGATGTGGGTGGAGCAACAACTCCTGATGGCGATTCTCAATATTGGAATCCATCAAAATATGCTTTTATAAATGGCGTAGGTGGAGCAAATATTTCTTATGTACCTTGGTTAAGAAAAATCGTATCTGATATCGATTTAATTTCGGCATCAGGTTATTATAAAATAAAAGATGTTCAAACTGTAGCTATGTCCTTCCGTTTCTTTTCGTTAGGACAAATTTTAATTAGAAGAGAACCAGATGATGCAGGATATAACGTTAAGCCATACGATTTGGCATTAGACGCATCTTACTCGCGTATACTTGCTAAAAACTTTTCGATGGGTGTAGCTCTCCGTTTTATTTATTCCGATTTAACAGGTGGATATACAACAGATGGTTCTGAATATTTAGAACCGGGATGGTCTATCGCAGCCGACGTGTCAGGATATTACGGACAAGTAGTTGATTTTGCTTGGGGTAAAGGTTTTGGTGCATTCGGTTTCAATATTTCAAATATCGGTAAAAAAGTTGAATACGGCGACTATAAAAGTGCTGCATTTATTCCCGCAAACTTACGTTTAGGCGGCAGCTTTACAATGCCATTCGACAGATACAACCACTTGTCACTTAATGTTGATTTTAATAAGCTATTGGTACCTTCTCGTCCTGTTCAACGTACAGAAGAAAGCTCGGAAGATTACAATATACGTTTAGACGAATATTATAAAATGGATCCTATTACCGGTATATTCCGTTCTTTTGCAGATTCACCTGACGGCTTTGTTGGAGAATTACGTGAAATTAATTTCTCACTTGGTTTGGAATACGATTACAACCAACAATTCTTTGGACGTATCGGTTACTACAACGAATCACAACAATCAGGAAATCGTAAATACGTAACATTCGGTGCAGGTTTCAAACTAAACGTATTTTCACTTGATGTAGCTTACGTACTTTCTGTTGCTAAAAATAATCCTTTGGATCAAACCTTACGTTTTACACTTGGATTTAACATGGGTGGTCTAAAAGAATTAGCAAGCAATACCAGAGACGATAGTAATTAATGGCGTAAAAACCCCAAACTATTGACATGAAAATCAGAGTAGGCTTTGGATATGATGTTCACCGTTTTGCACCCGAGCGCGAACTATGGTTGGGTGGTATACGTATAGAACATTCCTTAGGACTACTAGGACATTCTGATGCAGACGTTCTTATTCATGCAATATGTGATGCACTACTTGGTGCAGCAAACTTACGCGACATAGGATACCACTTTCCTGATACCGACCCAAAATACAAAGGAATAGATAGTAAAGTTTTATTAAAAGAAACCGGAGAACTAATAAGTTCTCACGGTTTCTCTATTTCTAATATTGATGCAACCATTTGTGCGGAAAAACCTAAATTAAACCCACACATTGAATCAATGCAAAAATGCCTCGCTCAATGTCTTAACATACTGCCTGAAGACATCTCAATAAAAGCAACTACCACAGAAAAACTTGGTTTTGTTGGAAAAGAAGAAGGTATAGCCGCCTACGCTACCGTACTTATCATAAAATAGCATGGTTTTTTTCTAACATAGCAAATATAACTGCTGTGCTATTTTCCTTTTTCAATTAAAAACACTAATTTTGCAGCCTAATATTCCAAAATAGCTGCTATGAACATTTCGTATAACTGGCTTAAAAAGTACGTTTTACTAACAATCGACCCTGAAGAGACTGCTAAGAAATTGACATCTTTGGGATTGGAAGTAGAAACAGTCGAAACAGTGCAAACCATAAAAGGAGGCTTGGAAGGCTTGGTTGTAGCTCAAGTTGTAGAATGTATCGATCATCCTGATTCAGATCATTTACATATAACCAAGGTTGATGCCGGTGATGGCAATTTACTACAAGTAGTTTGCGGTGCACCAAACTGCCGCGCAGGATTAAAAACCATATTCGCTCAGGTTGGTACTAAACTATACGAAGAAGATAAAGAATTTGTAATTAAGAAATCAAAAATACGTGGTGTTGAATCTTTTGGCATGTTGTGTGCCGAAGATGAAATTGGCATAGGAAAAAGTCACGATGGTATAATCGAATTGCCTAAAGATGCCGAACTTGGTACTCCTGCAAAAAAATATTACAACATAGAAGACGATACATTAATTGAGGTTGATATTACTCCAAACCGTGCTGATGCCATATCACACTTTGGTGTGGCTCGCGATTTGGCTGCGGGTTTAGGTATAAAACTTATTAAACCTTCTGTATCAGCATTTTCTGTTGACAATCACGATTTCCCGATTCAAGTAACTGTCGAAAATCACGAAGCTTGCCCAAGATATTGCGGCTTAAGTATGACCGGAATCAATGTAAAAGAATCTCCTGACTGGTTAAAGCATAGGTTGATCAGCATAGGTCAACGCCCTATTAACAACGTTGTAGATGTAACCAACTTTATTTTGCAAGAGTTAGGACAACCGCTACACGCATTTGATGGTGATAAAATTAAAGGTAATCATATATTTGTTAAAACTTTAGCTGACAAAACTCCATTTAAGACTTTAGATGAAGTAACTCGCGAAATTTCTGATAATGACCTCATGATATGTAATGCCGAAGAAGGCATGTGTATAGCAGGTGTATTTGGTGGTGCAGATTCAGGCGTAACAGAAAACACAAAACGGATTTTTATTGAAAGTGCATATTTTAATCCTGTTTGGGTTAGAAAAACAGCACGTAGACATAGCTTAAATACAGATTCATCATTCCGTTTTGAACGTGGATGCGATCCGAATATTACAATTTATGCACTTAAACGTGCTGCTTTGTTGATAAAAGAAGTTGCAGGTGGTCAAGTATCTTCGGATATTATTGATATATACCCCAACCCAATAAAAGATTTTAAGGTAGAACTTACATACAATAAATTAAACAGCCTTATAGGTAAAGAAATACCAAAAGATACTGTAAAATCGATTCTATCCGGTTTAGAAATAAAAATAGATAATGAAACAGAAGATTGTTTATCATTATCTGTACCTCCTTATAGAGTTGATGTACAAAGAGATGTTGATGTTATTGAAGATATATTGCGTGTATACGGATATAATAATATTTTACCCGGTTCCGATTTAAAATCATCAATAAGTTATTCAATCACACCGGATAGCAATGCACTTCAAAATAGAGTCGCAAAACAACTTACCGGTGCGGGATTTATTGAAATTTTGAATAATTCATTGACCAAATTATCGTATTACAATTCATTGAATTCATATCCTGCAGAAAATGCAGTTAAAATTATGAATCCACTTGGCAGCGATTTAAGTGTAATGCGCCAAACATTGTTGTTCGGTGGTTTAGAAAGTATAGCATATAACAGAAATCGTCGTCGTACTAATTTAAAATTCTATGAATTTGGAACTTGCTATCACTATCATCCTGAAAACGCAGGTAGTGAACAAGCATTAGCAGCATATTCTGAAGAGCCTCATTTAGGCATTTGGCTATCCGGAAATAGTTACGAAGCTATTTGGACTGATAGCGAACGCAAATTGACATTCTTTGATTTAAAAGCTCATGTAATTAATGTCTTGGCTCGCTTAGGCATAGCATCTAACAGCTATTTAACCACAAAAACCGAGATCGATATTTTCTCACAAGCAATTAAATTTGAAACGCGTGGAGGCAAAACATTAGTAACACTTGGCATTATTTCTCCGAAATTATTAAAAGCATTCGACATTGATACTGAAGTTTACTATGCAGATATGGAATGGAACCAAATTCTTAAACAAGTAAAGAACAATAAAACGAGCTATAAAGATCTCCCAAAATTCCCTGAGGTTAAACGCGACTTGGCTTTATTGCTGGATAAAAATATAAATTTCGAACAAATCGAAAATATTGCATTTGAAACAGAACGTAAATTATTGAAAAAAGTAGTTTTGTTCGATGTTTATGAAGGGAAAAATCTTGAAGAAGGTAAAAAATCTTACGCAGTCAATTTCACTATTCAGGATTCTGAAAAGACATTGGAAGACAAGCAGATAGACAAAATAATGCAAAATTTAATCAAAGCATTTACAGAGAGACTTGGAGCAGTAATCAGATAATAAAATTATCATAATAAATATCGTTATGGGAAGAGCATTTGAATATAGGAAAGCAACCAAAATGAAACGTTGGGGAAATATGGCCCGCGTTTTTACTAAGTTAGGAAAACAAATTACAATTGCAGTACGCGAAAGCGGAAGCGATCCTGATGGTAACCCTCGTTTACGCGTGTTGATTCAACAGGCAAAGAAAGAAAACATGCCTAAAGAGAATGTTGAACGCGCTATTAAAAAGGCATTCGCTAAGGATGAGAATGATTACAAAGAACTTAATTACGAAGGATATGGTCCTCACGGAATTGCAATATTTGTAGAAACAGCAACTGATAACAACACTCGTACTGTAGCTAACATACGTAGTTATTTTACAAGATACGGAGGCTCACTCGGAACAACAGGTTGTTTACAATTTCTGTTCGATCACAAATGTGTATTCAATGTGTGTCCTAAAGATGGAGTATCTATGGACGACATGGAATTGGAATTGATTGATTTCGGTGTTGAAGAAATAGACAAAGATGATGATGGAAATTTAATTATATACGGAGATTTCCAATCATACTCAGCAATACAAAAATATTTAGAAGACAACGGATTTGAAATTAATAGTGCTGAATTTGAACGTATTCCTAATGACTATAAAAAAGTAACAGAAGAACAACGTGCTTCTATTCAAAAGTTATTAGACAAAATTGAAGATGACGAAGACGTTCAGAATGTTTATCACAATATGGCAGCAGAAGAAGAATAATTACTTCTTTACACGCTTATCATTCTGAGAAATAAAATCCTTCCAAGACTTGTATTCAGGTTTAATGGAAGGATTTCCTATTTGTAAATAATGACAATATGCAGCTGCAAGTGCATCTGTAGCATCCAATTGCGGAAGCATCTGCTCAGGTGTTATTTTAAGATAACGTTTCAACATATCGGCAACCTGCTCTTTTGATGCAGAGCCTCTTCCTGTTATCGACATTTTAATTTTCAATGGAGTGTATTCTTGTACAGTGATATCTCTATAAAGTGCTGCAGCCATGGCAACTCCTTGTGCCCTACCCAACTTTAGCATTGATTGTACATTTTTACCAAAAAACGGAGATTCTATTGACAATACTTGAGGATCAAATTCATCAATTAAAGAAAGTACCCTTGCAAATATCCTTTTTAGCTTTTCGTAATGGTCTGCTAGCTTTTTCAACTCAAGTACACCCATTGCAAGCATTTCAACTTTATTACCTTGTACCCGTATAAGTCCGTATCCCATTACTGTAGTACCCGGATCTATACCTAGTATCACATATGGCAAACCCGATTTTGCAGTCTGAATTTCGGTGTTCATTTTGTTTTAATTAGAACGGGCATCCATACCCCACATCAATTTTTCACGTAAGGTTTTAAAATATGTATGACCTTTTCTCTTTGCTAAAAGAATGCTGTAATCAGCCTTTGTTATAATCAGTTTTGTATGTTTATCAAAAACCTGAGAACGACCATCCAAAGAAATCAAAAAGCTATCATTTCGACTCTCTACTTCCAATTCAATTTTCCAATCGTCAGGTATAACTACAGGCCTTAGATTTAAACTATGCGGAGCTACAGGAGATAAGATAAAACTTTTATTTTGAGGAACCAATATAGAAGCTCCAACACTTAAAGCATAGGCAGTTGAACCTGTAGGAGTAGATACTAATAGACCATCTGCACGATAGGTACATAAATACTCACGATTAACAATTGTATGCACCTTTATCATCGATGATATATCTAATTTAAGTACTGCTATTTCATTCAAAGCAATGGTTTCGCCGTTTGTAAATCGCTGTTTATCGGTTTTAAGTTGAAGCATACTGCGTTCCTCTATTTGTATGCCGTTTTCAAAAACATCATCAATAGCTGCAGATATTTCATTACTTTGAACATCTACTAAGAAACCCAAATTTCCTAATTTAATTCCAAGTATAGGTATTCGTCTTGTTCCTATCCTTTGTGCTGTTTTTAAGAAAGTTCCGTCTCCACCTAGACTCAAGGCTAAATCTACTTGTATGTCATCACCGTCTTGTAAAACCTTATAGTTTGAAGGCAAATAAGCTTTTACGCTAAGCAAATGCTTGTATACCTCATCAAATAAAAAGACATCTGCCTCATGACGTTCTAAAGCTTGCAACAACATATCACAAGCATTTGAAAATCCTTTTTTATGAATACTGCCAAATACTGCTACTCTCATAATTGTGGAAAACTTTATACATTGAAACAAGGTGAAACAATAATAAATAATTAACTTTGTACGTCTTTTATAAACGGACTTACAAAGTAAGTAATTTTTACTGAATTATAATGACAAAACTTAGCGTAAATATAAATAAGGTTGCAACGATACGTAATGCACGAGGCGGTAATACTCCTAATGTTGAGCAAGTAGCAATTGATTGTGAGAAGTTTGGCGCACAAGGCATAACGGTTCATCCACGACCTGATGAACGTCATATACGCTACTCGGATGTGCGCGAATTAAAGAAATTAGTTACTACAGAATTCAATATTGAAGGATATCCTCAACAATCATTTATTGATTTGGTATTGGAAGTTGTCCCTACTCAGGTTACTTTGGTTCCGGATCCACCTGAAGCGCTTACTTCAAATGCCGGATGGGACACTGTTAAACACCTTCAATTTTTGGAAGAAACGGTCAAAATATTTCATAGTAAAGGAATCAGGGTTTCAATTTTTACAGACACAGATCTAAAGAACATAGAATATGCTGCAAAAACAGGAACCGATCGCATTGAATTATACACAGAACCTTACGCTGAACAATTTTTAGTCGACAAATTTCAAGCGGTAAAACCTTTTGCAGAAGCAGCTGCTTTTGCTCATAAATGCAAGCTTGGAGTAAATGCCGGGCATGATCTTAGTTTGGTAAATCTGAAGTATTTCGCCCAAAATGTTCCTTTCCTTGACGAGGTATCAATAGGCCATGCATTAATATCTGATGCCTTATATTTCGGATTAGAATCAACAATACAAAAATACAGACAACAATTAACCTTCTAAATTATGAACTTTTTGAATATCCTTTTGCAAATTCCATTGGCAGCAGAGTCTGCAGTTGACAGCACTATGCAAACAGTTGTAACTACGACGCCGGAAGTGATTGAAATGAATTACTTTGAAATGGCAAAAAAAGGTGGTCCTATAATTATGATACCTTTGCTAATTCTTTCTATTATAGCTGTTTATATTTTTATTGAACGTCTAGTTGTAATTCACAAGGCATCTAAAAGAGATAAATCATTTATGGATCGCATCAAAGACTATATAACAGAAGGCAAAGTCGATTCTGCTACAAAATTATGCCAACAAGTTAATACTCCTGCATCAAGAATGATTGAAAAAGGAATTTCACGTATAGGTAAACCAATGAATGATGTACTTATAGCAATCGAAAATGTTGGTAATATTGAAACTAACAAATTAGAACGCGGATTTTCGATGTTAGCTACTATAGCCGGTGGTGCTCCCATGCTTGGATTCTTAGGAACTGTAATAGGTATGGTACAAGCATTCTTTGATATGGCTAATGCAGGAAATAACATTGATATTACAGTTTTATCAAATGGTATTTATACTGCCATGATTACAACTGTAGCCGGATTAATTGTGGGTATTACTGCATATTTTGCATATAACTATCTAGTATCAAAATTAGATTCTGTAGTACAAAAGATGGAATTAAGCACCATGGAATTTATGGATTTATTGAATGAACCAATTAAATAGTCAGCCATGGCTCTAAAAAAAAGAAACAAGATTAATGCGTCTTTTAGCATGTCCTCTATGACGGACTTGGTGTTTTTGTTGCTGATATTTTTTATGATAACATCAACAGTTGTTACTCCAAGTGCTATAAAATTGCTACTTCCGCAAAGTAGCAGTCAAGCAGCGGCAAAACCTATTACTAGAATATATATTGACGAGAATATAAATTTTTACGTAGCAGAAGGCAAACAACAAGAACGCCAAGTAACATTTGAAGAAATTGAACCATTTCTACAATCTGTAGTTGCTGCTGAACCTGAAATGTATGTTGCTCTATATGCAGATGAGTCTGTTCCTTATCGCGAGATTGTTCGTGTACTTAACATAGCAAATAAAAACAAATTTAAACTTGTTATCGCAACTAGACCTGTTAAGGAATCATGAAAAAAAACAATTGGAAAGACAAAGACAGTAAATTTGCCGGTATTATTGGGACAATAGCCGTTCATGCTCTTTTGCTGTTGGCTATACTATTTTGCGGCATAAAAATTTATTTGCCGCAAGAAGAGGAAGGTCTGACCGTAAATTATGGAACAAGCGACACAGGAGAAGGTTTATTTGAGCCTGCACCACAAAGTGCAATCGAAGACCAACTTGAAGATATTCCTGATGCAACAAATCCTCCATTAATCAATAATTCTTCTAAAAGCGAATTACAAACTCAAAATATAGAGGAATCACTAGAGCTAAAAGAAGCTAAAAAGAAAATTGAAGAAGCTAAAAAGCAAGAATTAGAACGTCAACGCTTATTGGCTGAGCAAAAACGCCAAGAAGAAGAGAAACGCAAAATAGAGGAAGCAAAGCGTGCTAAAGCTGCTAGTGCAGCAAAAAGTGCTTTCGGCAAAGGAGGTAAAGGTACTGATACTAACGCAACCGGCGAAGGTATAACGGGTGGTGCCGGCAATCAAGGTAATCCTTTTGGAGACGTAAATTCTAAAAATCGTGTTGGCGGAGGTACCGGTAGTGGACATAGTTACAATCTTAATGGTCGTAGTCTGTCAGGAAAAATTCCGGAACCTAAATACGACAAAAATGAAGAAGGAATAATCGTTGTTTCAATTGAAGTTGATCCTTCCGGCAAAGTAATAAGTGCAAAATCCGGTGCACTAGGTACAACAATTGGTGATGCATCTATGCGAAAAGAAGCAGAAATAGCTGCAATGCGTGCAACATTCAATGGGATATCCGGTTCAACCGTACAATCAGGAACTATAACTTATAGGTACAAATTAAATTAGACATGAATAATCAACGTTATATGATGCGCGGGGTGTCTGCATCAAAAGAGGACGTTCACAACGCCATAAAAAACATTGACAAAGGTATCTATCCCAGAGCCTTCTGTAAAATTATACCTGATATACTCGGTGGAGATGCTGAATACTGCAACATCATGCATGCAGATGGAGCGGGTACTAAATCATCATTAGCCTATCTTTATTGGAAAGAAACAGGAGATTTATCAGTATGGAAAGGTATTGCACAGGATGCTTTAATTATGAATATTGATGATTTACTTTGTGTTGGAGCTGTTGACAATATTTTAGTTTCATCAACCATTGGAAGAAATAAAATATTAATTCCCGGAGAAGTTATTTCGGCAATAATAAACGGCACAGACGAACTACTTGCAGAACTACGCGAAATGGGCGTTGGCGTATATGCTACAGGCGGAGAAACGGCAGATGTTGGTGATCTTGTTAGAACAATAATTGTTGACAGCACTGTAACTTGCCGAATGAAACGAAGCGATGTGATTGACAACGCAAATATAAAAGCAGGAGATGTAATTGTTGGTATGGCATCGTTTGGTAAAGCAACATACGAAAAACAATATAATGGAGGTATGGGCAGTAACGGACTAACATCTGCAAGACACGACGTATTTGCAAAATACCTTGCAGAAAAATATCCTGAAAGTTATGATGCAGCAGTACCATCCGAATTAGTATATTCAGGAAAATTAAAGCTTACTGACGAAGTCAAAGATTCTCCTATTGATGCCGGCAAATTGGTTTTATCTCCTACCCGTACATATGCTCCCGTTATCAAAAAAATGCTGGACGAAATGCGACCATCAATACATGGTATGGTGCATTGCTCTGGTGGAGCACAAACAAAAGTTCTACATTTTGTTGAGAATGTTCATGTTATTAAAGACAATCTATTCCCTATTCCTCCTCTTTTCAAGACAATTCAGGAACAAAGTGGAACTGATTGGTCTGAAATGTACAAGGTATTTAACATGGGGCATCGCATGGAAGTTTATGTATCTCCGGCTGATGCAGAAAGGGTTATTACCATTTCAAAATCATTTGGTATTGATGCTAAAATTATTGGTCACATCGAGGCTGACAAAAAGACTCGTTTGACAATAAGTAGCGAATTCGGAACCTTTGAATATTGATTCTATATGGGAGAGAATCAACTTATAACGAAATTAGAAGGACTTTATCATAAGTTCGAAGAGGTATCGACTTTTATTACCGATCCTGCAGTTATAGCAGATATGAAACGCTTTGTAAAATTAAACAAAGAATATCACGAACTAGAGCAAATTGTAAATGCAGGTAAACGATACAAAAAATTATTGGCGAACCTATCAGAGGCTAAAGAACTTTTAGATACTGAAAATGACGAAGAAATGCGTTCTATGGCTAAAGCTGAGATTGATGAAATTGAGCCACAAATAGCCACTTTGGAAGAAGAAATCAAACTTTTACTAATCCCATCTGACCCGGAAGATAACAAGAATGCAATAGTAGAAATTAGAGGCGG
>JAKIYQ010000022.1:0-21383 GCA_022708465.1 Bacteroidota bacterium
CGAGCCGCAACCATCTCCTCAACCTTTTGCTTAATAATAGATATATTATCAGACAACTCTTCAATAATAGAATTATCATGAGCACTTAAACGAGCAGCCTTCTCTTTATCATATACCTGCATCATCTTATATACATTATCTAACAATAAAGACTGATAACGAGTTGCAACCGGAATAATGTGATTTATTGCCATATCACCCAATACCCTGGCTTCAATCTGAATCTTCTTAGTATAAGTTTCCCACTTAACTTCGTTACGAGCTTGCAACTCTATTTTGTTAAATACAGCTGTTTCAGCAAATAACTTAACACTTGCATCTGTAGTATAAGCATCGTAGATTTTAGGGACATTGGTTTCGCAATCTAAATTACGTTTCTTAGCCTCTTGCTTCCACGCTTCAGAATAACCGTTTCCGTCAAATCTAATTGACTTCGATTCTTTGATATATTGTTTTAACACATCGAAAATTGCTTTCTCCTTAGTTATACCTGAAGCTATTTTTGCATCAACAGTTATTTTAAACTCTTTTAATTGACCTGCTACAGCCGAGTTTAATGCTATCATTGCTGATGCACAGTTTGCAGATGAACCAACAGCGCGGAATTCAAAACGATTTCCGGTAAATGCAAATGGTGATGTTCTATTACGATCGGTATTATCAACTAATACTTCGGGTATATGAGTAACTCCAAGTTTCATTCTCTTCTTGCTATCCATTACAATAGCTTCTTCGCTGGTACTCATTTCAAGCTTGTCCAAAACTGCCGAAATCTGAGTTCCAAGGAATGCAGATATAATTGCAGGAGGAGCCTCATTTGCTCCTAAACGGTGAGCATTCTGTGCAGTCATAATAGATGCTTTTAAAAGCGCATTGTTTTTATAAACTGCCATCAATATATTAACAAGAAAAGTTACAAACTGCAAGTTCTCTTCAGGTGTTTTTCCCGGAGTAAGTAAGCCTACACCGGTATCTGTACCAAGAGACCAGTTGTTATGTTTTCCTGAACCATTAATGCCTGCAAATGGTTTTTCGTGAAGCAATACACGAAATCCGTGTTTACGTGCTATACGATGCATTAAAGACATAAGAAGTAAGTTCTGGTCGTTTGCTAAGTTAGTTTCGCCATAAATTGGAGCTAACTCAAACTGATTTGGTGCTACCTCATTATGACGTGTTTTACAAGGAATTTCATATTTATATGCTTCGAACTCCAACTCTTTCATGAAAGCCTGAACACGTGCAGGAATAGCTCCAAAGTAATGATCTTCAAGCTGTTGGTTCTTAGCACTTTCGTGTCCCATTAAGGTACGTCCTGTAAGTAATAAATCGGGACGTGCTGCATATAAACCTTCATCAACCAAGAAATATTCTTGTTCCCAACCCAAGTATGAATACACTTTCTTTACAGAGCTGTCAAAATAATGGCAAACATTCGTTGCTGCTTTATCTACTGCATTAAGTGCCTTTAACAAAGGTGTTTTATAGTCTAATGCTTCACCTGTATATGAAACAAATACTGTAGGAATACACAATGTATCGTCAACTATAAATGCAGGTGATGAAGGGTCCCATGCTGTGTAACCGCGTGCTTCAAAAGTATTACGGATACCACCATTGGGGAAACTTGATGCATCAGGCTCCTGTTGAGCCAACAATTTGCCTGAAAATTCTTCGATGATCCCATCGCCCGGTGCACCTACGTATTCTATAAATGAATCGTGCTTTTCGGCTGTACCTTCGGTTAATGGTTGAAACCAGTGAGTATAGTGTGTCGCTCCCATTTCCATTGCCCACATTTTCATACCTGCAGCAACATGGTTAGCAATTTCGCGATCTAATACCTCACCCTTATCAATAACATCACAAATGACTTTCATTGTTTCCTTCGAAAGATACTTTGACATCTGTTTACGGTCAAATACGCATTTTCCAAAATAATCAGAAGTACTTACGCTCGGAGCACTTACAGCTAAGGGTTTCTTTTTAAAAGCCTCGCTTACCACTTCAAATCTTAATGAATTCATAATCTGTTTGCTTTTTATTAGTTAAATCTTTATCATTTCTTTTCAATATAAAAAATAAAACCACCGATTCGTTAAATAACTATACAAAATATACTTACCGACGAATCGGGGTTTATTAATTATCAGTTATAGGCTGTTTCACCATGTTCATAAATATCAAGACCTTCTTCTTCAATACGTGGCGTTACTCGTAAACTTTTTATCTTATCAAGACCTTTGAAAATTACGAAGCCGCACAATAATGCCCATGCTCCCACTGTTAAAGCACCTACAGCTTGCACTGCCAATAGCCCGATTCCACCACCGTAAAACAAACCATCGGTTGTAGAAAACAAACCTACCAATATTGTTCCTGTAAAACCGCATACTCCATGTACTGAAGATGCACCTACCGGATCATCTATTTTTAATACTTTATCAATGAACTCTACAGAGAATATCATCAAAACTCCACAAATCAAACCTATAAATAAGGCTCCTGTCGGACTTACCACATCACAACCGGCTGTTACTCCTACCAAGCCTGCCAAAATACCATTTAAGGTTAATGATAAAGATGGCTTGCCATATTTAATCCATGATAAAATCAAGGCTGCCAATCCACCTACTGCGGCAGACATATTTGTTGTAAGAAACACGTGTGATATAGCTGTTGCGTCTTCTGCACTACTTGCTGCCAATTGTGAACCGGGGTTGAATCCAAACCATCCGAACCATAATATAAATACACCAAGCGCTGCTGTCGTAAGGTTATGACCCGGTATTGCACGCGTTTTTTTATCTTTTGTATACTTTCCAATACGTGGTCCCAGTACAAATGCACCTACCAACGCCAACCATCCTCCGACAGAATGCACAACCGTTGAACCTGCAAAATCGTGAAATCCGCCATCATATCCTAATAATGATAATTGTGACAGCCAACCTCCGCCCCATGTCCAATGGCCAGAAACAGGATATACTATGGCAGAAATCAGTATAGAATATATCATGTACATATAAAACTTGGTACGTTCTGCCATTGCTCCGGACACAATAGTTGCAGATGTTGCGCAAAATACTGTTTGAAATACAAGGAAAGCCTCCATTGGTACGTTAGAATCGGGATAGAAATCAAGTGAAAACAAATTTGGAACTCCCATAAAACCGCCATCACCAAACATTATTCCGAAACCCACAAACCAAAACAGGACTGTACCCAACATAAAGTCAACAAAATTTTTCATTATAATGTTGGCTGTATTTTTACTACGGGTAAAACCTGCTTCAACCAATGCAAATCCCGGCTGCATAAAAAACACTAACATCGCTGCCAATAAAACCCAAACCGTATCTAAGGGCACGATAGGACTTGCTGCTGTTTCTACTGAGGGCGCAGCCGCTTTCAAAACTTCTACAGTTTCACTAACTTCTGTCGCTTCTATTGCGACAATATCTGCTGCACAAATTTCGCCTAGAGACAAAATCTCTATTATGGGCAAAATTAGCAATAATTTAATATATCGTTTCATGATTCTTTGTTTTATTTAAAAATTGATTGTATAAAGAACAGATTTATATTTATTTCTCTTGTTCTGCATTGTAAAGAGCAATATCTCCGCGCTCACCTGTACGGATTCTAACTGAATCCTCTACCGGAATAACGAAAATACGTCCGTCTCCGATTTCTCCAGTCTGAGAAGATTTTAATATCGCTTTTATGGTTTTTTCTACATTTTTATCGCGTACTACTATTGAAACCAAAATACGTTCAATCGAACTTGTATCATAAGATACACCACGATAAATACGACCCTGACGTGATTTACCTACACCACGCACGTCATAATACGAAAACCATTCAATGTCGGCTTCCAACAAAGCGTCTTTTACATCATCGAATTTGGTTTTTCTGATAATTGCTTCAATCTTTTTCATAACTTTATGTATTAGTTAATAATGGATTTATAATTATTGATTTAAACCTAAAGGGAGAATCCAACACCTGCTACAAAATTTATAGGTCCGGATCCGAATCCTGTTCCTACTGCTGCAGGGTTACATATTAAATCTGCCTTAAGTACTATATCAACTTTACCTTTAATGTCGAATACCCTTGATGCTCCTAAAGAAACATTTGTAACCGAGAAACCGGCATTGGGAGAATAAAAGCCTCCGGTCTTTTCTATTGCAGCACCTACTTCAGCATTCAAATCGACTATGCCTTTTACAGGGTATGTATATGCAATTGAAATATAGGTTGGGAATGTTGTTGTAGCTCCATAAAGCATGGTGTTAACCGATATGCTGATTGGAACTTTTTCAAAATATTCTCCAAAATCAAATCCTACTCCTATCTCTAAATAGTGGTTATTGGTATATGCTCCGAAATAATCGAAATTACCAAGTGCATTAGTCCAACAATAATCGGTAAGGCTTAAAGATGCGCCCCAATTTGAATATCCTATGGTAAAATCGAGTTCAGAATATCCGCTACTACCGTAATTAAAATCGGTAGAGCCCCATGCACTTACTGAGAAGCCGGCTATATCAAAGCCTATTGTAGGTTGTAAACTTACCCCGGCTAGGGCTGTTCCGCGCCATACATATGATGACACTAAATCGGTTGCAAGACTTAAATTGCCTTTGGGTTTTTCGATAGTAGTTGAATCAGTTGCAAAGGCTGTAAATGAGCTAGTTATTAATAAAGCAGATAATACTAAATATTTTATATTTTTCATGATAATGTATTTTTAATTTATAATAAATAATAATGTTGCCGGACATGCGCAATAAATGCTTTTTCATGAAAAGCAAGCATTGCTTTTTTGTTTGTTACTATTCCCCTCTTTAGGGGATTCTGCGCATTAAAATACTGGTATAGTTTTGTGTTCTTGTTCATTTTTGTCAATTTAATAATGTTATAAAATGGGATCCTTATATTCTATTCATTGCTTCCAAAGTTTTTTCTTTGGTATTAAATGATGTTAGTCTTATGTATCCTTCGCCACTTGGCCCAAACCCTACTCCCGGAGTGCTTACTATTTGCTTTTCTTTCAACAAATAATCAAAAAAGTCCCACGAACTCAATCCCTCAGGTGTCTTTAGCCATACATACGGAGAATTTATGCCTCCAAAAACTTTATAAGACTTGGCTGTTAGTGACTTACGAATGATACTTGCGTTCTCTAAATAATATGCTATTGTTTCGCTAATCTGCGCCTTGCCTTCTTCTGTATATATTGCTTCTGCTCCACGTTGTATTATATATGGCGTACCATTGAATTTTGTACATTGACGGCGTTTCCAAAGGAAGTTAAGAGGGAATGCTCTATCGTACTTATCATATGCCATACATTCTTTCGGCACCACTGTATATGAGCATCTTGTACCTGTAAAACCTGCTGTTTTTGAGTAACTTCTAAACTCAATCGCTATTTTTTCTGCTCCTTCTATCTCGTATATACTATGAGGTACATCTTTTTCTGTTATAAATGCTTCGTATGCAGCATCAAATAAAATAAGAGATTTATGTGCTATTGCGTAATCAACCCATTTTTTTAATTGCTTTTTTGTCAATGTTGTGCCCGTAGGATTATTAGGGAAACATAGGTAAATTACATCTACATCTTGCGTTGGCAATTCGGGAACAAAATCATTTTTTTCGGTACAGGGCAAATAGATTATTCGGTTCCAATATCCGTTTTTAGATAATTTACCTGCTCTACCTGCCATTACATTTGAATCTACATATACAGGATATACAGGATCGGTTAAGGCAATTGTACTGCCTTTCCACAAAATATCACTGATATTAGCTGTATCACTCTTAGCGCCATCACTTACAAAAACCTCATCTCTGCTAAGTTTAACACCTAAGGGTTTATAATCAAATTCTATAATCTTGTCTATCAAAAATTCGTATCCTTGTTCAGGCCCGTATCCTTTGAAACTTGACGCATTTGCCATTTCATCAACTGCTTTATGCATAGCACTTATACAGACTTCAGGCAATGGTCTGGTTACATCTCCGATTCCCATTCTTATTAACTCCAATGCGGGATGTTCGGACTTATATGCGTTTACTCTTTGAGCTATATCTGAAAATAGATATGTTTCAGGTAATTCGATAAAATGTTGATTTAAACGTGCCATATTTTGCGTTGTTCGTGGAATGTGGAATGTGTAATGTGTAATGTGTAATGTGTAATGTGTAATGTGGAATGTGTAATGTGGAATGTGTAATGTGGAATGTGGAATGTGTAATGTGTAATGTGTAATGTGTAATGTGTAATGTGTAATGGATTATATTTCTCCTTCAAAAACTGTTTCTGCAGGGCCGGTCATTAGAACGTGTCCTGTTTTTTTGTTCCATTTTATTTGTAGGTCTCCGCCAATCAGGTGTAAGGTAACATCGTTAGTTGTGTATCCATTTAACACTGCTGCTACCAATGTAGCGCAAGCACCTGTTCCGCAAGCTAAAGTTTCACCTGTTCCTCGCTCCCAAACACGCATTTTTATATTGTGCTCATCAACTACTTCTGCAAATTCTACATTCGTTTTTTTAGGAAACATAGGATGATTCTCTATTATTGGACCTAAATGTGTTACATCTGTTAATCCTATGCCTTCTGTAAAGATTACGCAGTGAGGATTACCCATTGAAATACAGTTTATTTTATATTTTTTATCGAGAACAACTAAGGACTTATTTAAAACCATCTCTTCTGATGCCAAAACAGGTATTTTTTCAGGTTCTAATATTGGTGTTCCCATGTCAATTGTTACTGTATCGACTATATTTTCGGCATTTTTGTGTATGCTTAGGATTTTTATTCCTGCTCCTGTTTCGAGTGTAAAATTTGTTTTGTCGGTCATTTTGTTGTCGTAAACATATTTTGCTACACAACGTGAAGCATTTCCACACATTTCTGCTTCTGTTCCGTCAGGATTAAACATTCTCATTCTAAAATCACAAATGACAGAAGGCATAATAAGTACCAAACCATCAGAACCGATTCCATAGTGGCGATCGCTTAATTTTTTTGCCAGAAGTTCCGGATTCGTAATTACATTTTTTGTTGCATCAATATAAATGTAATCATTTCCTATACCATGCATTTTGGTAAATCTCATTTTGTCATTATTTTTAATTAAAACATATCATAATGTTTTTAATAATGCAAAAATACTATCATTTGTATTCGAAAAACTTATTTTTTAGTTATTTTAGACACAATTAATTTGCATTGTGATAATATCTAATATTTAAAGCTTTAATAGTTATAGATTATAATAAAATCAACTGGTTTTATTATAATTCGATACTTGCGTTAATAGTATAAGCATTATAAAAAAATGTATTATCTTTACAGAATAGAGCAAAACAAATACGATTATGAGTAAAAGAATCTTTGCCATAGGTGATATTCACGGATGTTTTGACTCTCTTATAGAATTGATAGAAAATGTAATATCTCTCAAGAAAGAAGATAAACTAATTCTTCTAGGTGATTATATTGATAGAGGATTAGATAGTAAAAAAGTCCTTGATTATATTATTACTTTACAGAGTAATAATTATGATATAGTAACATTGCATGGTAATCATGAATCAATGTTGATTGATGCATATTACAATGAAGATGTAACATCTAAATGGATACAAAATGGCGGTTCTGAAACATTGAAAAGTTTTGAAGTCGATTCATTAAAAGCTATTGACCCCAAATACATAAACTTCTGCAATAATTTGAAATCGCATTATGAATTAGATGAGTACATCTTTGTTCACGCAGGCTTAAACGATAATCTTGAAGATCCTTTTTCTGACACTTATAGTATGCTATGGAGTAGTAAGGAGCAATATTTAAATCCTTTATTAGTAGATAAAATAATCATTCATGCTCATTCTCCGGTATCTCTTAATTTTACTCAGAAACAAATTTCAAATAATAGTAGAGTCATCAATATTGATGGAGGTAGAGTATATAATAACGCTAATTGGGGTAAACTTATTGCTATTGAAGTAAATACTAGAACTATTCTATTTGTTAGTTAAGATAATAGTTATATATTTGCAATTCGCGAATCGCGAATTATACATTATTTATATGAAGAAACACAATGGAATGCGACCACAGGACATAGTGGTATTGATAAAGATAATATCTATACAGCAACCGAACTGGCGAAATATAGATATCGCTAATTCTATTCTTATTAGTGCTTCTGAAGTATCTGAAGCACTAAATAGATGTAAAATTGCTGGACTTATTGATTCTAAAAAAAAGAAAGTAAACATTAACTCCTTTCTAGAGTTCTTAATCTATGGATTAAAATATGTTTTTCCTGTTCAACCTGGTTCTATAGTAAAAGGAATCCCAACTGCTCATTCTGCTTCTCCAATTAAAGAACATATATCTACAGGTAACGATATTTATGTGTGGCCATACATTAAAGGAGGGTCTCGTGGACAAGCAATTGAACCACTGTATAAAAATCTACCTAAAGCAGTTGAAAATGATGTTTTATTCTATGAATTATTAGCAATTATTGATACAATACGAGTTGGTCGTGTACGGGAAATAGAGATTGCTATTGAAGAATTAAAAAAACGACTAAAGAATGCCTAGTACAAATATAACAATGCTCCAAACTGTTGCTAATGGGTTAGAGGAGTTAAAAGATGATATGGTTTTCGTTGGAGGTTCTGTCGCAGAACTTTATGTAGATAATCCGGCTGCATCTGATATTAGGCCTACATTAGATGTAGATTGTGTTATAGAATTAAGTTCGAGAACTGCTCATGCAAAATTAGAAGAAGCATTACGGGCAAAACGATTTGCGAATGACACCTCTCAAGGAGCTCCAATTTGTAGATGGATATATCAGGATATTAAAGTTGATATTATGCCCACCGACTCCAATGTACTTGGATTTACCAATATCTGGTATGACGAAGGAGTTGACAATAAGATTATAAAAACTTTACCTGATGGTACCGAAATATTTGTATTCCCACCGGAATATTATCTTGCAGCCAAATTCGAGGCTCATAGAGGAAGAGGAGGAAATGATCTCAGACAAAGTCATGATTTTGAAGATATTATTTACATTTTTGACAATTGTCCAGAGATAGTAGAAAATATTAGGAATGCAAATCAAACTGTAAAAAATTATCTAAAACAAGAATGCCGGAACTTGTTGGGGAATGACAATTTAACGGAAGGTATTGAAACAGCTTTACCATATGGGTCGGATGAAGAAAATACAGATATAATTTTGGAATTAATCAATCGTATTGCGGAAATAGAACTATAGAGAATAAGGAAACAACATATAAATTATCAATGTTGTCCAAAAAACGCTAAAGAAGTCTTAGGCTTTTTCAAACTTAGTAAGTTTCTGTAAAATACACTTGTTCAATTATATTCATCTAATCAGATTCTTATAAAATCTAGAAATACGATTATGAGTAAAATCGCAATTGCAGGACTTATCAACATTGAAAGCACACTTAAAATTGATGCATTTCCTATTAAATATGAGCCTATTACTTATGCGGATTTTAAAATAAAAACAGCAGTATCAGGCGTAGCCTATAATATTACAAAAGCCTTACACACACTGGGCGATGAAGTTAATTTGATATCGATGACAGGGGATGATAAAGAGGCAAAGCAAATAGAAACAGAGTTGCTAAATGAGGGTTTAAGTATGCAATACATTTTACCTGCACTAAAAGAGACTCCACAATCGGTTATACTGTATGATTCTGAGGGCAAAAGACGCATCTACTGCGATTTGAAAGATATTCAGACTTGCTCTTACAACACAAATATTGCAAATGATATTTTTGAAACATGTGATGCGGCTGTGCTATGTAATATAAATTTTGCAAGAGGATTCTTAGGCATCGCCAAAAAGCTACATATACCCATTGTTACTGATGTACATGTTTTCTCTGATCCGCAAGATGCTTACAACCACGATTTCTTGAATGCTGCAGATGTGTTGTTTTTGAGTGACGAAGGACTGCCATGTACTCCAAAGCAATTTTTGCACACTTTGTCCGAAATTTATCCTATGAATGTTATTGTTTTGGGATGTGGAGCAAAGGGTGCTGTGTTATATGATAGAAAAAAAGGACGTATCAGAAGTTTTTCTGCTGCTACAAATATTGCTCCTGTAGTAAATACTGTTGGAGCGGGAGATGCTTTACTAAGTGCATTTACGCATTTTTACTTACAGGGAATAGATCCTGCCGAATGTTTACGTAAGGCACAGATTTTTGCGGCTCTTAAAATATCTGCTAATGGAGCTGCCCAAGGATTTGTTTCTGAACAAGAGCTAAGTCGCTATGTATAAATGGATATCCGTAAAAGCATAATTTAATATGCGATTTTTTTGTATTTTTTAAGATCACACAATATAAAAGATCGTTTTTCGTTATATCTTTGTACAGTTTTTGCAAACGTTTACAAAAACTATCGCAACTCCCTTAACTTCTTTATGAAAAATGTCGTCCTTCGGGATGAGTTTTTTTGTGATAACCTTTTTATCAAATATCGTAATCTGAAAAAGCGCACTTTTGCAATGGTGGCAGCCTTACTTACGCTGTGCAGTATTAGAGTAAATGCAGCATACGAACTAGTTTGGTCTGACGAATTTAATTGTTCAAACGTAAATACTTCTGTTTGGAACTACGAATTAGGTACCGGCGATCAAGGCTGGGGGAACTGGGAACAGGAATACTACTCAAATAGTACAAATAATGTTTATACTGAAGATGGTAGCTTAGTAATCAAGGCTATTAGAGATAATACTCAGTACGATCCGAATTACAATACTTCGTTTACCTCAGGACGTATTAAAAGTAACGCTAAAATTCAGGCAAAGTATGGCAAAATTGAGGCTAGTATTAAATTACCTCAGGCGGTAAAAGGAATATGGCCCGCATTCTGGATGCTTGGCACGGGAAAAAGCACTTGGCCTTATCAAGGTGAAATAGATATTATGGAATATATGTGTACGTCAAGTTCTTATAGCGATGTTAAAAGTACTCTACACTGGAACGCAAACGGCATGAATGGAGCTTATAGTCCTGCAGATTATGGTTTAAGCAAAACTGTAAGTAACCCAACGCAGTATCACACATATACTATGGAATGGACTCCTACTACTATTAGGAGTTATGTCGATGGGGTTCAATATTACATTATTGACATTAACAGTGCTAATTTTGATGCTTTTCAGCATGAATTTTACATATTGTTAAATCTCGCAGTAGGTGGTAGTTTTGTTAATTATGAAATTGACGGAAGTTTTCAAGAAGCTGCGATGTATGTTGATTGGATTAGAGTATATCAAGACAAAAGTGCTTATCCTGCTTCTTCTTTAACTGATAATTCTACTGAATGTAATGACGAACCTGAATCTCCGTATGATCAAATTCTTGTTTATTGCGATCATAGCGGAAGTGGTAAGGTTATGGATTTACGTGGTTCAAATTTCTATATATGGAGTAATACTGTAACAGTTACTAGTTTGGGTTCTACTTTTGAAGGTGCTAACTCCATGGCGCTTTCTACTTCAAAAGCTCTTGGCTGGTATGGTGGTGGATTTACAAATACTACTTCGCGCGAGTATTCATTCCTAAATAATTATTCTTTACATTTTGCATATTACACCAGTTCAACAGAACCTTTCGGTGTTAAAATCAGTGATGTTGTACACACGATCAATCCTACCCAAACTAATACTTGGGTTGAAGCTGAAATCCCTGTTTCAAGCCTTAACGGGATCACCTTAGGAACTTCATCTGATATGCTTTTATTCAGTATTTGTAATGGCAACGGCGAAACTTTGTCAGACGGACGTCTTATAGCTTTTGATGATGTATATTATTACTACAAAGAGCCAACACCAAGTATCTCTGAGGTTAATGCATCACCCATAGGGGCATGTCTTGGTTCTACTGTAAATTTTTCTGCTGCATACAATTCTTTTAGTGGTACTCCTACTATTCAATATGCTGTAAAAAAAGCTGCGGGTTCGTACACAAACATATCAGGAAGTTCATACACAGCTCTTTCTGCGGGTGATTATACTGTAAAAGCTACTGCTACTTATGGTTCTGAAAGTGCTGAAAACACAAGTACTTTTACAATATGGGATAACCCGACTGTTTCTATTTCTCCTTCTGTAAGCACAATAACATGTACTAATGCTTCATCAGTACTAACTGCTAGCGGCACTAATATTGCATCATACAAATGGGATAATAATTCAACTAATGCAACAAGAACTGTTACTACCGGCGGTACTTATACCGTTACAGTAACATCTTCTAATGGTTGCACGAATACGGCATCGACTATTATTAGTGAGAATAAAACTGCACCGACAGTTACAATTATTGCTGAAGCAACAGAGATTAGTGAAAAACAAGCAAGCATCAAATTAGAAACACAAAGCACATTAGCAATCTCATACTTGTGGAACACACAATCAACAGAAGACAATATCACAGTATCGGAAGAAGGAACATATAGTGTTATAGTAAGCGGAAGCAATGGATGCACAAACAGCGATGAGATAGAAATCACAGAATCAAAAGAACAGCCAACAGCAGTAGAAAGCATTAAACAACTTGCTGAATTATTTGCAAAACAAGGCACAATAACAATCTTAAGTGATGACATCACCTATGTTATAGTTTATGGCATAGATGGTAAAGTTTACTTTAATGGTGAAGTTCAAAACAAGGTTAATATCAAAGGATTATCAGACGGAATTTATATTGTTAGAATTAATAATGAGGTACACAAGATCCAAGTTAAATAAAGAATTATAGATTACGTGTAATGTGTAGTGTGTAATCGTGTAACGTTTAGGTGAAGGGTGAAGGGTTAAGGGTGAAGGGGCGCGCAGTGTGTAATTGTGTAATGTGTAATGTGTAATGTGTAAATCCAATGTTGAAATGACCAATAATGCGTTGTAGGGGCATGCCATGGCATGCCCTTCATTCGATAATGAGATACCGTTTCATAAATGCGTCGTAGGGGCGAATTGCATTCGCCCTTCACATTC
This sequence comes from Bacteroidota bacterium, assembly GCA_022708465.1. Lineage (GTDB taxonomy): Bacteria > Bacteroidota > Bacteroidia > Bacteroidales > Paludibacteraceae > Enterocola. The sequence goes on from JAKIYQ010000022.1 coordinate 13,101, forward strand.
GAAATGCACAAATGTTTCGAAATGAATAACTGCAACACGACGCAATCGTAGGGGCATGCCATGGCGTGCCCTTCACATGAAATACGTGACGATTTATTGAACAACGTGTATATTAATTATACATTTCAACATTGGATTTATATTTATCACATTTCGAAACATTTATCGCATTGTGAATTTGAAGGGCGAATGCAATTCGCCCCTACGGGTGCGTTGCGGATCATTTCAACATCGGATTATAAATTATTGCATTGCGAATGTGAAGGGCATGCCATGGCATGCCCCTACAAAATCACCCAACGAAACATAATCACATCCCGAATCCCAAGGGCGAATGCAATTCGCCCCTACACATTACACATTACACGATTACACGCCCCCTAACCCTTAACCCCTCACCCTTCACCCTTAACCCTTAACCCCTAACCCTTCACATTACTGCATAATAAAAAAGTCGCCTAAAATAAGACGACTTTTAAGTTGCGGAGGCCCGATTCGAACGAACGACCTTTGGGTTATGAGCCCAACGAGCTACCACTGCTCCACTCCGCGATATTGGAATGCAAAGATACCGTTTTATTTGACATATAAAAAATATTTAATCTATAAAAAGCGTTAATCCGCAATTTTATGATAAATTATTATACATTTACTACACAGAAATGCTTTGAAACGATTACAGAGAAAATGCTTGTTTGCAATATTTGCTACGCCTAAGATAAATAAATAATAGCTTGTTTTTTCCGAAATTAAAACGACTAGCAGTAGGAAAAATTCCCAAAAATAATATCTATTAAACTTATTATTAATCATTTATAGCACTAGTTCTATAATACTAATAAACGAAGGTGCAAATATATTTACTACTTTACAGATAAATAATCTTATTATATCACAGAAAAAAGTTACAAACTTTTAACAAATTAGCTATAGCCAATGCTCCTTTTGAAAAAATTTACAACGTTCAATACATTGTTAAAAAGTCGAAAAAACTTTTGCATCAATATAAAAATTCAACTACGTTTGTACTCGCAAAAAAGAATATGATTTTTTAACATTACAGCTATGAACAAAACACAAAATGCAACAATCGAAAAAGATTGCAACGAAGACGATTTATTACTTACAAATTTCGACATTGAGGAATTAGAAATGCGTTATGAAATGGGATGGCTCAGCAAACCATTTGGCACAGGTAGCGGAACTGCAGTTTCATTCTAATAATATGCTTAAATATTATAGGATCACATTATGCATAAGTCTTTTATTAATGGGTTTCGCAGAATATATATTTGCGGGGCCCATTAATTTTAAACTTATAGATAAAGACAATGGCGAACCAATACAATTCGCATGTATTACAGCCAATGGATTTCAAACATATTCAAATTTACAAGGAGAATGTATAGTTGATTTGCCTGCGGACTCATCTATTACTATTTCACACATAACATACGGGAAAATGATAATTCCTAATAATGGTAATATACCGGCAAGTTTTTATTGGGAAAAATTAAGTTATGATTTAGGAGAAACTTCAATTATACCACCTAAAAAATTAAATAAGATATTAAACTCTTTAAGGCGCAAGTATTTAAACTACGATGATGATGCATTTGGGAATAAAACATTTTACTACAGACAAATAACAGATGTTGATAATATGCCGACCGAATATATTGAAAGCGTAATAAAAGCAAAAACATCTGAAAGACTTACAAATTTTAATGTCATATCAGGGCGTAGCGCAAAATTAGATAGCCTAAACGGACAATTGGTATTAAATCTAATGAACGCATACTCTCTCGGATCAGTTAAACTATTTTCTAAATCAAACGCTCCTACAAAGAATAAGGTGACGCCTTTATTTTGTAATAATTTTTTAAAAATTTTCGACATTAAAGTAGATAAGATATATTTTGCTGATACAGTTGATGAAATGTGGGTATGCGAATTTTATGAAAAAAAATACAAGAGCAACAACAAAAGATGCTACATAAGTGGCAAGATTAGTATTAAATTAAAAGACCTGACTATTATTGCATCTGATATTCATATTAGAAATATAAATATGATTTCTCCTAAAAACACGAAAACGAGTAATGCCGAATTAACAATAAAAACAAATTACAAAAGTGATAATTCGCCCTATCCTATCGTTGATACAGAACAAATTGATATAAAGTTTGATGCTCAAAATTTAGACTTAGAAAAACGTCATTATAATGTGATTTCATATTATACATCAATTGATACCTACACTACAAGTAAGGGGAATAAATTAGGAAAAATAGACAATCTTTTTCAGATATTATCAAGCAGCACATCGGACTCACTCTTCTTACAACAATCCTTACTTATTAAAAGAACAGAGGCAGAAGAAAAAATCTTGAACGATTTTAAATCAAAAGGATTATTGCATTAATATGGATATGCAAATAATTGAAAAACTAAGATATTTCGATAAGTCCCCATCTTTTTATCAGCATTATGCAAGTTTGTTTTCTAATTATTTTCCAGAAATAAGCAAAACTATAATTGAGGAATTAGATAATATAGGCTATGAATACTATCATTCCATATTATTGTTAGATAGTATAGTAGACGAATCTATTACTAAGAATTTACCACAAATGGTATCTTTACAAGAAGACGCTATAAAAAGATTATCCCAAATATTCTCTTACAATTGCGTTTTTTGGAAATTCTGGGAAAGAAGGAAATACTTATTTTTTGAGGCAATATCACAAGAAAAGCAATTAAACTACAAGAATTCTAATTGGACTAAATACGCAAAAATTGCTGATAACAAATCTGCTTTTGGTAAAATAGCAATAGACTGTTTATTCTTTCTTTCGTGTAAAAAAGATGAGACGCTATACAATGCGCTTTTAGAATCACATAAGAATTTTTCAATTGGATTTCAGTTATATGACGATGTTTGCGATTTTGTGCATGACTTACAAAATAACCAATATAATTGGGGAATGCAGACTATGTACATCAAAGACGTTCAAACATCATCTGATATAGAAAAAAACGGCAAAATATTTTATTTAAGTGGGATCGCATGTCGCACACTAGAAAAGTCAATAAGATACTTAAAAAAAGCTATATATATTTTAAAATATTTTGATTGCGAAAGCGATTGGATAAAACAATTTTAAAAACAATATCTACGATTAGGACCTATATATCAAATATTAACGGATACATTAATAGTATACGAATAAAAACAAAATTACTAAAATCTGTAAACGAGAAACCATTTTTAAATCTATTAAACTGTAATAAAGTATTTATGGATGGGCTTAAAGCAGTTGCAATAGATTATAAACGCAACTATGGAGAGCTAAAGCACATAATGCATTTAAGTAAACAAGATGGATTTAAAAATAAAAACGAAATTCATGTTTCTGATATATTTCAAAGAGCATTTATTGATAACTACCTTTTCGATATTGCTAGTAAATACAATTCAAAAACCAGTGAGTATTTTAATAATGAGACTCAATATTTTATTAATTCAAAAAAGAATGATAGCATTGGCGTATGGTCATACTTTCCGACGGTCAAAGAATTATCTTCTGATATAGATGATTTAGGCGAAATTGTTCGCTATTTTATATTAGTTAATCGATTTGATTTAATTGAAAGTATATGTAGAAAAGGAATTCTTACAGCAGTACAGAATCAAACCAAAGAAGGAGGTATTCAAACGTGGATTTTACCTAAAAATAAATTATCGTGTCTTCAAAAAATACAACAAAATTTTAATGACTCAAAATGGGGGAATGGTCCAGATATTGAAGTCACTGCTAATTTTGTATACAGTTTATTCTTATATAAACCACAATTATACGATGATTTAATTGCTAAAGCATTGGAATATTTAGTTAAAAATCAAAATGCAAATGGCTCGTGGAATTGCAGATGGTATTCTGGACAATATTATGGAACTTTTGTGTGTCTTAGACTTTTATTCGCTATTAATGACCACATTAAATATAAGGATACATTAATGTCGGCACTGAGTTTCTTATTAAACTCACAAAATAATAATGGAAGTTTTTCTACAGATGGAAAAGAAAGTGTGATTTCAACAGCATTTGCTCTAAAATGCATGAAATATTATCCTGATAAAACAAAAGAAGCTATGTCAAAGGCAAAAAAATTCTTGATTAGTACTCAGTCTATAGATGGATGTTGGGAAGCAGAGACTTTTATCAAACCAAGGTTAAGCGAAACTTATAAAAGCAAGACGCTAAGTACAGTAATTGTGTTACATTCTCTTTTGTAGAACAATGCGCATTTCAGATGATATTTTATTAAAAAAATATAATAGTAAATCATATCTATTAATAAATACAAGATATCGACACTATTTAAAAATTGACAGCAACACGTATGATCTGTTAATGCTAATAAAAGATGATATAGAGCTTACTGAATTAGCAAATCTCCTTTCACAAAAAAACGACAGATACATCTCGCCAGAATATTTAAACGAGAACATAATAAAAAAATTGATTCCATATGGAGTTTTTGTTGGATATGATAAATTCATAATTCAAAATACTAAACCAAGTTATCTAAAACTCAGCTTTACTATTATACCAACATTTATTGTAGATAAAATCGCTCACTGGTTGATATTTCTTTTCAATGCAAAAGTTTTTATAATATTAATTATTTTGTCTTGTTCTATTCTTGCATATGGTACATACTTAAACTATAATATCCTATTGGATATGCGCATTGATAAATATTGGCTTATATTGATAAGTTTTTTCATAAGTGTTACATTTCACGAATTTGGACACGCTACAGCGGCCAAACATTTTGGAGCTAATCATAATGGTATAGGTGGTGGTTTTTATTTATTTCATCCTGTATATTATGCTGATGTTACAGACATTTGGAGATTAAGTAAATATCAACGTGTTATTGTAGACTTGTCTGGTATATATTTTGAGTTCATATTTTGTTCTTTTGTTACACTAATTAGCATATTGACAAACGAATGTACTTTATTTATTCTTGCCATAATCATATTGAGTTCTACAGTGTATAATTTAAATCCTTTTATTAGAAGTGATGGGTATTGGGCAATTATAGATATCACTGACGAAACTAACATTTTTAACAATCCCACTCAAAAACTATTACATATTTATTCATGTATTCGAAAACATGGATTACGATATGTAGTGTCAATTAAAAACATCATAATACTATTATATGCATTTTTCAGTTATGTTTTTCAAATTACTTTTATTTACTACGCAATAATATATAATCCAAAATCAATATTATTGTTCCCTATAAATGTATATAATTACATTGTTAGTATTGTTAATGGAGATTATCTAACAGTGCAAACTTATTTATCTCTATTAATGCCACTAACATTTTACATACTAATATTCAATTACGTAAAAAATAAAATTAAAACATATAAAAATAGACATGAAAATAGTTCAAACATTTTGGTCGGGTCATAAAAACCATTACAATACCTATGGATGGTTGTCTGCCAAACATCATTTATTAAGTTGGGTTTTAAGCTCTAATCAATTACGTTCGTTTTACGACGAAGTTGAATTGGTAACCGATCAATATGGATACGATTTATTTATAAAGCAACTGCGATTACCATATAGTAAAGTACATGTAATTCTTGATAAACTTGATTATCGCGACGACTTATGGGCTATGGCTAAAATTGAAACATATAAATATATGAAAGAGCCATTTTTACATGTTGATGGTGATATTTATATTTGGCAACAATTCCCACAAAAATTTGCAAATGCAGAAATAATTACACAAAACATGGAAGTTACAACTGAAAGTTATTATGGAAATTTTTGGAGAAAATTCTCTCTTAAAATCAAAAAACTTCCCGAACTAATGGTGAAATACAATACAGGGGCACATAATGGAGCATTTAATACAGGATTATTTGGAGGCAATGATATCGAATTTATTCAACAATATTGCAATAAAGCACAAGAATTTGTTGACGACAATAAATCCGATTTATATTCATTATCACTTCACGAATTCAATGTGTTTTATGAACAAGTTTTATTATACGAGATGACTCAAGCAGGAGGAAAATTAGTCTGTTCATATTACGAAGAATCAATAAAAGACAATCAATACAACATTAATAACATAGCCGATTTTGATACAATCCCAGAATTAAACAAATATCTTCATTTACTAGGAGGATCAAAGCGTATAAAATCAATATGTGATAAGCTTGAAACATACGTATTATTTTTTTATCCTGAATTTTACAAACGCGTGGAAGATATATTAAATATAAATAGCAATTTAAGATCTTCTGGTTATAATTATTGTAGGAAGCACAATAATTATCTAAGAGACCAATATATGTCATCGCTAATTAGTAAAGACTTTTCATGTTTTAATGATACTCTTAACATTTTAGGTAGAGATTTTATTGCTATAAATAGTAATTATTTGACAATCAAGTTATGCGAAAGCAACATAAAATTTTATTTAATACAAATGCATAACTTTTCACTAAAAGAAGGCGATGAACTTTCCAAATATGGCTATATTGTAATACATGGACTTGGCAATGATTATACACTTATAAAAAAAGAAAAAATCGACACCATTATATTATCCGAATTGAAAGTTGTCCGCGATAATGAAGAATTTATGGATAGAATAATGTGTCATCTTAACGATCGCAATTCTGTAAAAACAAATTATTTTATCAAATGCGTTTGGTCTAGAATTGCTTTTTTAGCTTCATATAAAGTAATATATATTTCTAATACTATAAATTAATATAAGTCAATTTAAGGCGATGTTTGCCTCGATTATTTTTTTATACAAACTATAATCTTAACCAGATTAATAAAATTCTTAGTACCTTTGCACCGCAAATTTTTAAAAAAACGATATGTACGCACTTGTTACCGGAGCAAGCTCCGGAATCGGATTGAAATACGCTACAGAATTAGCCTCAACTTACCATTGCGACCTTGTATTGGTAAGCAACCAAGAAAAAGAACTTCAAGAAACAGCAGCAGACTTACAATCTCGCTTTGGTATCAAAACAATAGCTGTATACAAAGACTTATCTACTGAAACTGCAGCCGAAGAAATTTACAATTTTTGCGCTGAAAAAGGTATTGAGATTGATATTCTTATAAACAATGCCGGAGTATTCTTTTTCAATGAACTTACAAAAACTGAAGAAAGACGCGTTAATTTAATGCTTCATCTACATATACGCACCGTTACAAATATGTGTAGACTTTTTGGAAACGACATGAAAGAACGCAGACGCGGATATATTCTTAATATGAGTTCGATGAGCGCATGGATGTCGATGCCCGGAATAAGCACATACAATGCAACCAAAGCTTATATACTGAATTTTTCTCGCTCATTATGGTACGAAATGAAACCTTACGGTGTAGGCGTTACAGCAATATGTCCGGGAGCTGTTGATACCGGTTTATATGGCTTGAGTGATTATTGGCGTAAAGTTGCAGTAGCTATAAATGTTAGCATGCGCCCTGAAAAATTAGTCAAAATTGCGCTGAAAAAGATGTTTAAAAAGAAGAAACAATCTATGCCCGGAGCTATAAACTCTTTATTCGTACCATTTATAAAACATCTACCCGATTGGGCTGTTTTTATGGTTATGAAGAGAATATCTTGCTTTCAGAAATAACAACAGACTATTTGCCATAACGTTCGATGAAATCATCAAAAATTGAAAAGAGTTCATGAACGGTTGATGCACGTAACATTGCTATTCGCGTATCCTTAAAATTAGGAATCCCCTTAAAAAGAGGCGTTACTGCTATATGTCTTCGTATATGCAAAATGCCTCTTCTTTCATCTAACCACTCAACACTTTTGAGAACTTGCTCTTTTAAAATATCCATTTGTTCGGAAGGTAAAAAGCCTTCAAAATGCTCGCCGGTTTCAAGAAAATATTTCATTTCTTTAAACACCCAAGGTTTTCCAATAGCAGCACGCCCTACCATTACCGCATCTACCCCGTAACGATCAAAGCATTCTTTTGCACGCTCAGGAGTAGTTACATCACCATTTCCAATAATAGGAATACGTATACGCTGATTATTCTTAACATCGCCTATAAGAGTCCAATCAGCATCACCACGATACATTTGAGCTCTCGTACGACCATGAATAGCTAATGCAGCGATTCCGCAATCTTGCAAACTCTCTGCTAAATCTACAATGATTTTATTATTATCGTCCCAA
>JAKIYQ010000023.1:0-20785 GCA_022708465.1 Bacteroidota bacterium
AATTATCGGTTATGGTATCACCGCATTAGTAACCCCACTCTACACTTTTGTATATTTACCTATTCACGTACTCCTCTTGCGTTTCATTGAACGTATAGGAAAAGGAATACGTACAGCACCACGGGATAGCCTGATTGCCGGATCAATAAAGCAAGGCAAAACAGGCATCAACTTCGGATTTCACAAAGCTATGGACAATAGTGGAGCCATAATAGGCCCACTTATAGCTTTTTGCCTATTATCTTTTTGCACTTTGGACTATACTGATATTTTTTTGATATCATCAATTCCTGCCTTCATAGGTGTAGTGACAATAACTATGTTTATTCATGAAAAGAAAACAAATGTAAAGAAGAATTCTGCTACAGTCTCTTTGAGACAATTGCCCAAACGCTTTTATTTCTTCTTATTTGTAGTTTTCATATTCACACTCGGAAACTCAGCCGATGCACTACTCTTGGTAAAAACTACCGAAACCGGCATCGCACAAAAATATATTCCATTCGTGTATATGATTTTTAATTGTGTATCAGTTTTTTTAGCTATTCCTATTGGAAAATTATCAGACAAAATAGGACGAGAAATATTAATAATATTTGGATTTATAGTTTATTCTGTGGTATATTTCTTATTCGGTAAACTAGATGGTATATATCCATTTATAGGTTTATTTGCACTATATGGTTTGTATAGTGCTCTGTGTGATGGAAATCAGAAAGCCTTAGTTTCAGACATAATAGGAAAAGATTTAAAAGGTACCGGATTCGGATTGTATCATGCTATATTGGGAATCACCTTACTCCCTGCCAGTTTAATTGCCGGACTTCTATACGATAATGTTAATTCTGATGCTCCATTTTATTTTGGTTCTTTAATGGCTATGCTTTCTGTAATTCTTATGATTATATTTGTAATTTCAAAACCTAAGAAACAGATTATTAATAAGGACTAATTAGTGATAAAATATGGATGCCAGTAATATTATTCGGTTTTTAAACGAGCTAAGAGCAAATAATAACAAAAATTGGTTCGATGCTAATCGTAAATGGTACGAAGATGTAAAATCGGATTTCTTTGAATTTTCTAAAAAATTAATTATCGAAGTATCAAAATTTGATTCTCGCATAAATAATTTGGATATAAAGGATTGCACTTACCGTATTAATCGAGATATAAGATTTAGCAACGACAAAAGTCCATATAAAACTCATTTCGGCACTTTTATATGCCCACAAGGGAAAAAATCAGGATTCGGAGGATATTATTTTCATATTGAACCGCAAGGTGGTGATTATTTAGGAAATCACCTTATGGCTGTTGGTGCATATTGCCCCGAGAAAGATGAACTGGAAAGCATCCGCACTGAAATTTACGATAATCCAGAAAAATTCATACATGCACTTAAGCAGGCAAAAGGATTTACATTTGATGAATCTGCAAAACTTAAAAAGAATCCTAAATCATATCCTGCAGATTTCAAATACATAGAATATTTAAAATACAAAAACTACTGCATCGAAAAAGTTTTATCGGAAAAGGATTTACAAGACCCTAATTTATTGGAGATACTACTTGATAATTATAAATCGGCACACGCGTTCAATGAAATTATCAACAAATCTATAGAATATATTAAAGAAAATGCCTAAATGGCTTATTACAAATCACTCCACATAGGAATCTCTTTTATAAAATCATACGACATATTGTCGTAATCCATCTTACAGCAATAGGTTTGAGATTGATTTGTAACTACGATATAAGGAACGTGGAATTGACTATTATAACGCATCACTTGTTCGAATACAGACTTGTCTATTATTACGGAAGGAGCTTTATACTCGACTAACATTATCGGCGTCATTTGTTTGTAAACTAATGTATCACAACGCTGCTTTAAACCATTGATTTCTACAATACATTCGTTATTGATGCAGACAGCCGGATAGTTCAGACTGTCAATAAGATATGCACAAAAACCTTGCCTCACCTTTTCTTCAGGCGTAGCAGCTACCCATTTCATTCTGCATGCATCAAAAATATAGGGTTTTCCTTTAATATTTTTTACTCTGAGTTCCAAAAATTGATTATCTTCGCTGAAGTTTAAAACTACATACAAAGATAAGAACTTTGGCTAAACAAGAAGTTACATACCAAGATATTTTACAGCAATTACAACTGCGGCAATTTTCTCCTATATACGTACTTATGGGAGAGGAGCCCTATTACTTAGATAAATTAACTGATTACTTTGAGAGCAATGTTTTGAGTGAAGACGAAAGGTTAATGAATCAGGTTGTATATTACGGCAAGGATTCACAAGTTGAAACAATTATCAACGAAGCTATGCAGTTTCCGCTCATGTCGCCTTATCGCCTTGTCATTTTAAAAGAAGCTCAAACACTTGACAATAAGAATAAATTAGACCTGCTTGAACATTATTTGAAACAACCTGCCCCATCTACCATACTTATAATTACATACAAATACGGAACAATTGACAGACGAAAAAAATGGATTCAACAAGCCGTGAAATTCGGAGTCGTTTTGGACTCAAAAAAATTACGAGATTACCAAGTTACTACTTTTATTGAATCGCTGGCAAGAAGTGTAAAATTAAGTATTGATGAAGAAGCAGTTGCAATGTTAATCGAATTTATTGGTACTGATTTAACACAATTGGAAAGTGTAATAAACAAATTCAATATTTTACTTACAACTAATCGCCGTATTACTACCGAGATAATAGAGAAAACTATAGGAATAAGCAAAGACTATACAGCCTTTGAACTGATAAATGCACTGATCACCAAAGACGTAGTACGTTCAAATCGTATTATTATGCATACTACATCTGCAATACAGCAAATTATATCGGTTTTATTCAATTATTTTTCAGGCTTAATGATATATCATTATTTGCAAAACAAAAGCAAAGATAATGTAGTAGCGCAATTACGTATTAATCCTTATTTTGTCAAAGATTATGAACTCGGCGCGCGTAACTTTAGTAAGATGAAAACCTTTAATACTATAGGATATTTACGCGAATATGATGCCAAATCGAAAGGAGTTAATAATATATCAGCCAATGATTTGGACTTGCTTAAAGAATTGATATATAAAATATTGCATTAGAATTAGAATTTGTATTTCGAATTACGAGCATCCAAGAATTTATTTATAGTTTATTTTAATACAAGGATATTATTATGGACATCAACTCATATTCATCGTATTTTTTTGTCGGAATTGCAGGCACGGGAATGAGTGCTATTGCACAATATCTAAATGGTATCGGAAAACAAGTATCCGGCTCTGACAGACTATTCTCTACTACAGAAAAAATGTTATCTCAAACACAATTTGAAGCACAAGGTATCAGTTGTTATTTTCAAGATGGTAGTGGAATAAGCAATCAAACAGATGTCGTGATTGTATCAACAGCTATTGAAGAATCAAACATTGAATATCAGAAAGCCTTAAAACTTAACATTCCTATTGTAAAACGTTCAGAACTACTGGCTGCCATATCTGATAGTATCAAAACAATCGCAGTTGGCGGTACTTCTGGTAAGTCGACAACCACAGCTATGATATTTCATATTTTAGAAAAATGCGGAAAATCGCCTTCACTAATTACCGGTGCAGGTTTATCCGACTTACAAGACAAAGGTCTACCCGGAAATGCATGGAATGGTAAGGGCGAATGGTTGGTTATAGAATCTGACGAATCTGACGGGTCTATTGTAAATTATCATCCGGAAATCGCATTGCTCCTTAATATTGATCGCGACCATAAAGAGTTCGAAGAACTAATCGATCTGTTTTCGATATTTAAATCGCATACAAAATCTACTTTCATCGTAAACCAAGATTTTGAACTAACTCGAAAATTATCTCAAGACATCAAAAATGACTTCGGTACACAAAACAATGCAGGCATCACCGGTAGTAATTTTGAGCAAAAAGGATTTAGCATCAATTTTCAGATTGATGGAAAGAACTGCGTCGTACCATTAATAGGTCGTCATAATATGGAAAACGCCTTAGCGGCAATAGCAGCTGCAAAAGCAGTTGGGATTAGTTTGAATGATGCCATAAATGCCTTAGCAGACTTCAAAGGCATTTATAGACGTGCTCAATTAGTAGGTTCACGAAAAGATACAAATCAGTATGTAATAGACGATTTTGCGCATAATCCTGCTGAAGTTGCGTCTGCCATTAGGGCTTGCCAAACTATAGCACCAAAAGTAATTGCTTATTTTCAGCCACATGGTTTTGGACCACTTAGTTTTATGCACAAGGAGCTTGGTGAGATGGTTGCAAAAACCTTACGCAACGAAGATATATTTTTAATTGGTGATGTTTACTATGCAGGTGGTACTGTCGATAAAAACATATCTCCTGTTATTGTAAGTGATGCAATTAACGAAACCGGGAAAAACGCAAAATTTGTTGGAAACAAACAGCAAGCACTTAAAGCTATATTAGAAGAATTAAATAACAACACGGTTATTTTAACCATGGGCGCAAGAGACCCTAAATTAGATGTGTTTGCCAAAGAAATTTTTGAGGCATTATAACAAGAATCGAATTATACAAAAATAGCCGACCTTATGGGCCGGCTATTTGTTTTTATTTATTGTAGATTAAAATACAGCCTTACATATTTTCTTTAGGTTGTCTGATTCTCCCAAAGAATAGAAATGTAAACTCGGTACGCCAAATGCCAACAAATCCTTTGCTTGAGCTATTGACCATTCTACGCCTAACTCTCGAACCTGTTCTTTAGTTTTACACTTCTGTATTTCTTTTACTAAATCCTCAGGCAAATCGATGTTAAAGATTTGAGGTAGCAAACTAATATCATTAAGGGCTGCAATTGGTTTAATTCCCGGAACTATAGGAATATTAATACCGGATGCCCTACATGATTTCACAAAGTCCTTATATTTTTGATTATCAAAAAACATCTGTGTTACTGCATAGCCGGCTCCCAAATTTACCTTTTCTTTAAGATATTGAATATCTGTTGTCAAGTTTGGAGCTTCAATATGTTTTTCGGGATAGCACGCAACTCCCATAGAAAATTGTGTGGCCTTTGGATTTTTCAAAGAATCATCCAAGTACTTAGCACTATTCATCATATTGACTTGCTGCATCAAAGATGTAGTATGATCATGTCCATCTTCTTTTGGGATAAATATCCTTGAACCTTTTTGAGGATCTCCTCTCAAAACAAATATATTATTGATATCCAAGAAATTAAGATCAATCAATAGATTCTCTATTTCTTCTCTATTTAGTCCGCTACAAATAATATGAGGTACAACTTCAATATTGTATTTATACTTAATAGCAGCTGCAGTAGCTACCGAACCCGGGCGTTTACGCACTACCATTTTGGAGATACTTCCATCAGGCATATTTTTATATACTATATCGGCAGCATGGCTTGTAATATTTATGTATGAGGGATTAAATTCCAACAAATTATCAATAGTATCATAAATAGCATCAATGCCACGACCTTTTAATGGAGGTAATAATTCGAAAGTAAATAACGGGTGATCTGAATTATTAAGTTTTTCTGCAATATTCATTATCGTCCTATATATAAGTTATTCAAAAACAATCACAAAGATATACAAATTTTAAAAATATTTGGCCTTATCGCAAGCAAAATAGAATCCGCATACAGACGAAACAGGTTGCATGGCATTTGTCTCTGTGAGTGTTACCCCTATCGAGTTAGTAACATCGAGCAATTCAAAAAACTCACGTTTCATACTATGATCAGGCAACGACGGATAGCCTATTGCAGGTCGTATACCATTTTTAAAGCCCCACCACTCATCTTTCATCTTCGTATGCAAGAGTTCTGAAAAAGCTTCTACTAATCTATCTGCAAGTAATTGCAACATCATTGCTTTATAATCATCTCCACTCTTCTTTAGAGTTTCTAATAAATCAGTTACATTTATAGTTGCTGCAAATAGTCCTACATAATCCAGATTCGGAGACAGAAAATCAGTCAAACAAACTTCATCCTTACGAACAAAATTAAACTTATATCCGTTAATTTCTATGCTTTCATTCTCTTTTTTCACCGGAGATATTGCAACAACAGCATTTGCTTTTATTTTGATTATATTTTCATTCAAAAAACATTCTGCCTCTTCTATCAAACTTTCTGCATGTTCGCCTTTTACCTTCCAAGCAGCACAAAAGGCTGTCCAATTAATATATGGGATTATTTCATCAATGGGATAATCTGTAAGCACATTTTTACCTACAAAAGTAGGAACATATACTTTTTCAGTCGTCCAATCGATATTAACGGCTTTTGAAACCGATTTTGTTTGCTTATTTTTAATTTTATCCCGAAGTTCACTATATTTTGCTTTAATGCTTGCCTTGTAATTATCATCATTAAATAATTTAGATGCTATTGATACATTGGTCGATGCATCTTTAGAATGTACAACAGCTCCGTCATATAAAGGATCTACATAATATGCAGTATGCTCTTCTGATGTTGTTGCGCCCCCTATTATCAATGGAATATTTAATTTATTGATTTGCATCTCTTTTGCAACTTCCTCCATTTCGTGAAGTGACGGTGTTATAAGACCACTTAAACAAACCATTGACGCATTATTTTCTATTGCTGACTTAATAATAAGTTCTTTAGGGACCATAACTCCCAAATCTATAATATCATATCCGTTACAAGAAAGCACCACACTTACAATATTTTTACCTATATCATGAACATCGCCTCTAACGGTAGCTATGACAATCTTCTTTCTAATAGTTTTTGCATCATCTTTCTCTATATGGGGCATAATATATGATACGGCTTTTTTCATTACTTGAGCACTCTTCACAACCTGCGGCAAGAACATTTTTCCCTCTCCAAAATATGTTCCTACTTTAGTAATACCCTTCATCAATATGCTTTCAATGACTTCTAAAGGCGGATATGTATTCAATGCTTCATTAATATCAGACTCCACATACTCTGTTGTTCCGTTAATCAATGCATATTCCAAACGTTCTTCAACACTTAAAATACGCCATGCATCAGTCATTTCTTCCTTTTTTGTGTTATCGTTTTGGAACGATGATGCATAAGTTATTAGTTCGTCTGTTGCGTTAGGATGAGTGTTCATCACAACTGCTTCAACTTTATCTAGTAATTCTTTAGGAATATTATCATAAACTTCCAGCATCTCCGGATTGACTATGGCCATATCCATGCCTGCATTAATAGCGTGATACAAGAAAACAGAATGCATAGCTTCACGTACCTTATTATTGCCTCTAAATGAGAACGATAAGTTACTGATGCCACCGCTTACCTTAGCGTATGGTAAATTTTTCTTGATATATTCGACTGTGCGTATAAAGTCAACTGCATAGGCATCATGTTCAGGCAAACCTGTAGCAATTGAAAGCACATTAGGATCAAAAATAATATCTTCAGGCTTAAAACCTGCTTTTTGTACCAATAAATCATAAGCCCTTTTACATACTGATATTCTACGTTCGTAAGTTGATGCCTGACCTTCTTCATCAAATGCCATGACAACTACTGCTGCACCACTATTTTTAATATGAGTGGCATGCGACAAGAATACTTCCTCGCCTTCTTTCAGCGAAATAGAGTTAATGATAGACTTTCCTTGTACGTGTTTTAAACCCTCTTCAAGCACTTCCCATTTAGATGAATCTATCATTATAGGAACCTTAGCTATATAAGGATCTGCCCCTAATAGATGCAAAAATTTTGCCATACAAGTTTTAGCATCTAACATAGAATCATCCATACAAACGTCAATAATACTGGCTCCGCCATCAACTTGCTTACGTGCAACTAATAATGCTTCTTCGTATTTATTTTCGGCTATTAATCGTGCAAACTTTTTAGACCCTGCAACATTTGTACGTTCACCAATATTTGTAAAATGCTCAATCGTCAATGGTTCTAAACCACTCAATCTCGTTAATCTAGCTTGATTTTGCGGAATTCTTGGAGCATTATTATGTGCCATATCAGCTATCAAGCGAATATGTTCGGGAGTAGTACCACAACAACCTCCAACTATATTCAGAATGTTTGATTCAAAATATGGACGAATCTGCTCTATCATTATCTCGGCAGTTTGTTCGTATTGACCTAATTCATTTGGTAAACCGGCATTTGGATAGGCACTAATATAGGTATCAGTTAATTCGGATAAATTTTTAAGATATGTGAACATATCATTTGCTCCAAATGAACAATTAAGACCTATTGATAATGGATTAAATGGAGTAACTGCTACAACAAAAGCCTCTAAAGTTTGACCACTTAATAGTCTGCCATTCTTATCTATTGTAGCAGATATCATAAGAGGCATTTCTTTGTCTACTCTATGCGCAGCACATAAAGCAGCCTTAAGATTCAGTGTATCAAAACAAGTTTCAAACAAGAAAGCATCAACACCTGCATCTTTTAAAGCTTGCATTTGTATTTCGTATGATGCAGACATCTCATCGAAAGTTATATCATCAGACATTGTAAGTGTTTTGTTTGTAGGGCCAATAGAACCTGCAACATAAATATTACGTTTGTCACATTTTCTAGCCTCATCAATCGCAAGACTTGCGTATCTAAGATTAACATTTCTAATATCTGACCCCTCGTTTGCCGTAAATGTATTGGTTGAGATAATATCGGCACCTGCTTCTATGTACATACGATGTATCTTACTGACAGTTGCATCACTATTATCACCTAATTTTTGAAGCATCGTTCCCATTGCTCCATCTAACACCAATATGTTTGCTTTTAGTGAATCTTTTAACTTCATGTTGATTTATATTATAAAAAATAGGGCCGCAAGTAAGATGCGACCCTACATATTGAGATCAGTGAAACTTATTTCACATCACGCACGCAGCGTACGCTGAAACCATATTGAGCTTTTGCCGGTAGTGTTACCAAAGAATACTCCGTATTACTCAATTGACGTGCCCATGCAGCTGTTGAATCAGTACCGCACACTGTAGATGTCCAAATAAATGTTTGTTCGTTCAAGAATACGTATAGTCCGCTAATTCTACGATCTCCACCAGGTACTGCTGAAAATCCTGTTGCGTTATTTTTCTCAACAAAACTTGATTTTGTACCTATATCACCTAGTCCATCATCTGTATTTTGTTTCCACAAAATATTATCGGTAAGTGCTTTAGCTATTTTATTATCACTACGTGTATCGTCATAATTAAAGCCTTGTGCAACCAAATAATTTTCTAATGCTACCCAATCATTATTTGTTGCAACTCTCCAACCTTTCGGAGCTAATTTATCGTTTTCTACAGCAAAGAAGTTATATAAAACGCCATATGTTCCAAATGTGGTTGATGCTGTAGCTTCCTGTGCCGAACCATATTCACCATATACACACCATGCAGCTTCATTTGTTTCACCTGCTTTTATCCATGCACTATCATCAGCACAATATTGAATAGGAGTGCCATCATTATACTTTGTTGTTTTTAAGTTTTCAACCATCCATTCGCGGTTGCCTATTACAATCGTTGTATATTCGTTACCATCAATATCAACAACTTTCTCGTTTTTATTAGATGAACAAGACACCAACAATACAACCATTGATGCCAACAAAATAAGGTTTTTCTTCATAGTACTAGAATTAATATTTATAAAAACTTTGTTATTGACTGCAAAAATAATCATTTTTGCAAAAAAAAACGTATCTTTGTACGAAAATATATCTACAATGAGGAAGAATAAAGTCTTTTGCCTAATATTTACCCTAATTTGCATTACAAACGCATGGTCTCAAGAATGGCGTTTTGGAGTGACTGCCGGTTACGAAAATACAGGTGCAGCATGGTTTCAAGAAGGGGTAAAAAAAGAATTGCGAAACATAAGCGGATTTAATGCAGGTCCGGTGGTAGCATACGACTTTATAGATTATTTTTCATTACAATCAGGATTATACTTTGCAATGAATGGTTTTGAAACTAGTAGTCATAGTATATTATGGAACAAATACGATGTAGTAACAAGTGAAAAAACTACATTGTACTATTTACAACTTCCTATTTTTGCAATGGGTAAATTACCTATAGGTCAAGTAAATTTATTATTAGAAGCCGGTCCAATTCTTTCATATGGGGTTGCGAGTCATACTTCAACTCAGATAAGAGTAGGAAATCAAACAGAAACATACAATAGTAGTGATGCATTTAACGAATCATTATACCCTTTTAACTGTTCAATTCATTTAGGAGCCGGTGCAGAAATTTCAGGTGCAAGACTTATTGTAGGATATAACTTTGGTGTATTTGACATTGGTCGCGACACTAAGAACAACAACG
This sequence comes from Bacteroidota bacterium, assembly GCA_022708465.1. Taxonomy (GTDB): domain Bacteria; phylum Bacteroidota; class Bacteroidia; order Bacteroidales; family Paludibacteraceae; genus Enterocola. The sequence continues at coordinate 10,399 of JAKIYQ010000023.1, forward strand.
ACATGAAAACTAGCGGATTTGTTGTATCTGCTGCATATTTATTTTAACTGACTGTGAAATTTGATGAATTGAATTTGGAAGACGCACTATTGGATGGTTTGTGCGCCATGAATTTCAAAGAGACTACACCAATCCAAGAAAAAACAATTCCTATTATACTTGAGGGTAAAGACATGATTGCCTGCGCACAAACCGGTACAGGCAAGACTGCAGCATACTTATTACCTATCCTGAATATACTATGTAAGGGCGATCACAGAGAAGACAAAATTAATGCTCTTGTAATGGTTCCTACACGCGAATTAGCTCAACAAATTGATCAACAACTTGAAGCATTCGCATATTTTTTACCTGTAAGTTCTGTAGCTGTATATGGTGGCGGAGATGGAGGATTATTTGACCAACAAGACAAAGCATTAAGATCCGGAGTTGACGTAGTAATTGCAACACCCGGACGCCTGATTGCATTACTCAATATGGGTAGAATTGATATGTCTTTCGTTAAATTCTTTGTCTTAGATGAAGCTGACCGCATGCTAGAAATGGGTTTCGTTGATGACATTATGCGCATAGCATCATATCTTCCCGAGAAGAAACAAACTTTGCTTTTCTCGGCAACCATGGCTCCTAAGATATTGACGTTGGCAAAGAAAACTCTTATCAATCCGGTAGAAGTAAAATTATCTGTATCAAAACCTGCAGAAAAGATTAGTCAATCTGCATACGTCTGCTACGAGACACAAAAAATGCCGATTATTGAATCAATTTTCAAAAACAAATCTCCTGAACGCGTAATAATATTTTCTTCATCAAAGCAAAAAGTAAAGGATATATATCTGATGCTACGCAGGATGAATTTTAAGGTTGCTGCGATGCATTCCGATTTAGAGCAAAAAGAGCGTGAAGATGTTTTGCGTCAATTTAAGAATGGAAGCATCAAATTATTAGTTGCAACAGATATTGTGGCTAGAGGTATAGACATTGAAGATATTGAAATGGTTATTAATTTCGATGTTCCGCATGATGTTGAAGACTATGTACACAGAATTGGACGTACGGCACGTGCAAATGCAGACGGCGAAGCTATAACATTTATATCGGATAAAGAACAATATAAATTTAAAGCTATAGAGAACTTCATCGAAAAAGATGTAAAAAAAATACCTGTTCCGGAAGAAATTGGAGCCACTCCTCTATATAATCCAATCAAGCAAGAAGGAGACGGAAGAAAAAATTTTTATAGGAAATACAAAAACAATCGTCCCAAAAGAAATACGAATTAAGTATTTAAGAACTCTTTAAATGCGTTTTATACATATTTATGAGTAATTTTACAAAAACCGTAAGCAAACATTATAAGAGAAATTTTACATATTTATGCCTAAAATAATAATTATAGGAGGCGGCATCGCCGGTTTATCAGCCGGGATATACGCACGAAAATGTGGTTTTGAATGCGAAATCTACGAGAAGCATGTTAGAGTTGGTGGAGAGTGCACCGCTTGGGAACGCAAAGGTTACCATATTGACAATTGCGTACATTGGATGACCGGTACATCGCCAAGTAGTGAGATTTATGAAACATGGTGTGCGGTACATGCACTCGGAAAAGATGTTGAGATAATTCAGAATCCATCTTTTTTAAGAGTTGAATATAATAATCAGAAGCTGGAATTATGGCAAGATTTGAATCGACTAAAACAAGATATGCTAGCCATATCTTCGGAAGATTCTATAGAAATTGAGAGATTCATTGAAAATATAAGACTATACCAATCTGTTATACTACCTGCTCATAAACCTTTGGAACAGTATTCGATATGGGAAGTTTTTTCTTTAATAAAAAGTATGTTCGCAGTTGGGCGTATTCATAAGGAATATTCTCGCACATCATTGAAAACATATTCTCAGAGATTCAAACACCCTCTTTTGCAAAAGATGATACTATCTTACATGCCTGATAAGTACAATATAGCATCATTTTTTTATGTACTTGGAACATTTACATCCGGTAACGGAGCAATACCAAAAGGCGGTTCAACAGGCATACAAAACAGAATGCCTGCCCTATACACAGAACTTGGTGGTATAACTTTTTGTAGAAAAGAAGCAATAGGTATTGATATAGAAAAATCCCAGGCTAAAAGAGTACATTTTAAAGATGGCACGAGCGCAGAAGGCGATTTTATTATATTCGCTTGCGATGCATCGGTAGTTTTTGAAAAGATACTTGGTGAAAAACATATAGATAAATACTTCAAATCTCATTTTTCTCAAAAAATCAAATATCCTATTTACTCTAGTTTTAATGCTTATATTGGGGTATATGAAAGTAAATTAGATATATCTGACACTACTTGGTTCGAAGGAAAAGAATTCGATATATGTGGCAAAAAATGTAATTCGTTCCTGCTTAAGTATTATGGTATCGAACCCGGATTTTCGCCCGAAGGCAAGTCATTGATAAAAGCTTTAGTAGTCCAATACGAAGATGATTTCGAATATTGGAAAAGTTTACACAGCAAAAGTATTAATGAATATAGAGAGGAAAAACTACGAGTAGCACAATCTATAATTTCGAATATTGAAGATCACTATCCCGAATTAAAAGGTAAACTTGAAGTTGTAGAGACTGTTACACCTATGAGTTTTTATAGGATGTGTGGTGCATACAAAGGGGCATATATGAGTTTTATTCTAACCCCATTTGCAAAGAAAAAAATCCACAAAGGCCGCTTAAAACACATAAAAAACGTATACTTGGCAGGTCAGTGGATTCAACCACCCGGAGGATTACCAAACGCAGTTGTTACAGGTAAGTTCGCAATTCAGCGAATCTGCAAAAAAGAAGGCTATAAATTTGTACAATAAATTTCTAATAAAGAAGGGGCCATATCACTTGATATGACCCCTTCTTTATTGCATGTAATCAAACTATTTAAAATCTAAGTTCGCCATTGTAATATGATAAAATTCGAGTTCTGAATAAATAATTAAATTTTGCTTGAACCTGCGATAATTTTGCTGATGTGTAACGATTTTTAGATTCATTCAATTCGTACAATGTTGCTGCACCTGCTTCGTATTTTTCTGACTGATAATTAAATGCTTCTTCTGATGCTTGTAAGTTTGCTTCTGCCAACTGAATTTTTTGTTGAGCCATATATGCATTAACGTAAGCATTCTGAATCTCTTTACGTAAATTGTTTTTAGCTGTTTCAAGTTGATCAGATTGTTGATCTAATGTCAATTTGCTGCGTTTTATTGCATTTGGAGTACTCATTCTATCAAAGATAGGAATATAAAGACTGAAGTTCAATCCGAAATTATTATTCTTGGCAAATTGATCAGCAAAACTTAAATTTGCTCCACCTTGTGTATAGTAATATCCGTTTCCATAACTAGCACCAAAACTCAATTGAGGAGAATAAGCTCCTTTAGCCATCTTCACAGAATATTCTTGACTTTTAATTCTCAATTCTTCACCTTTAATTGATGGTAAAAATTCTAATGCTGCATCATATATTTCTGAAACTGACTTATTTAAAACATCTGTCATCATAAAACTCACATCATCCGAAACATCAAAGTTCTTTACGTCTTCATTTCCTAAATATAATAGCTGAGTTAAAGTCAAATATGATGTCTCTAAGGTAGTTTTTGCATCTAACAAAGAAACCTTGTCTTGAGCAACTAAAGCATTTGCTTCGGATAGTTCTCCTTTAGGTTTTTTCCCTGCTTCAACCAATATTTCTGTTTGTTTAGCCTGCAATTTTGTCAATTCAAGCTTAGACTCTGCGACTTTTACTGCCTCTTTGTTGAACAAAATCTGTAAATAGCAAGTCATTATCTGCAAACAAATATCGTCTTGTTGTTTCTTTACATCCATAAGAGCTGCCTGAAAATTAAAATCAGTTTGATAAACCTCATTTATCATTTGCAAACCCTTAAAAAGGGTTAGTCCGGCAGATACTCCTATATTTGTATTGAAAACATTATTTGACATATATATATTATCTTCTGTTAATGAACGTCCAAAACTAAAATTCTGTGACGCATTTGCATTCAAATTTGGAAGAAAGTTTTCTTTTGATTGTTGATGCGAAATTTTAGAAATCTCAGCCTGTGTTTCTGACCTCTTAATTACCGCATTCTCGTTTTTTGCATATTCAATACATTGTTCAATTGTCCAAACTTGTTGTGCTGATGTTATTAATGGAAGCAATAAAAATAATATTACGCATTTAGCTTTCATAAATTTATTTTTTAATTATATCCTTCATTTTTAAACCTTGCTTAATTTCAATATTAAGGCCGTCTGATAACCCTATAACAACCGGACGCTTTTCAAACAATAAGGTGTCTTTTGTTGAACGAACTTCAACGTATGTGCTGTCACCTGAAAATTTCAATGCACTCTCAGGTATTGACATAACGCTGTCACTTTTAGCAAGAACAATTTGTGCATTTGCACTATACCCTGCTCTTATAAAAACATCATCAGGAATCTTCACAGCTGCCTTAATTTCAAACATTACAGCACCATTTTCTTCGGTCCCTTTAGGTGCAATATATTCCAAATTTGCATCAAACATACGCCCTTCAAGGGCACCTATCAACAATTTAATAGGCATACCGGGTTTTAATTTTCCGACTTCCGTTTCATCTATCTTACCTACAAACAACATATCCCCCATATTGGCTATTGTTGCTATTGTTGTACCATCATTAAATGTATTACTTTGAATTACAGAGTTACCAACTTTTTCAGGCACGTCTAAGATTGTTCCATCGACTGTTGCGCGTATTAATGTATTACTGCTGTTGGCAGAATTTTTGGTTATACCATCTTTTATGATGTCGTAGCTATTTTGTGCATCAATCAAATTTTCTTTGGCATTTTTTAGATTTACTTCGGTATCTTCAAAATCAGATTGCGAAACTACACCTTTTTTATATAATGTTTCTTGACGATTATAGTCAATTTGAGCCTTTTCTAAAGCTATTTTTGATTTCTTTAAATTGGTTTCAGCATTATTAAGTGCCCCCATTTCAGGAACTACTCTAACTTTAGCGATAATGTCACCTTTTTTCACTATTTCACCGGCTTCTTTTTCGAGAGACACTATGATACCTGAAATTTGCGGTTTAATAGAAACCTCATCACGTGGTTGAATTTTTCCGGTAGCTAAAGTTTTCTTTTCTATTGTTTGAATTGATGGAGAAACTGTTTCAAAAACTTCTTTTTCGGGTTGTGATTTCTTCCACAAAAAAACAAATGTTGCAATAACTGCTCCAATAAGCAATACTATTCCAATAATTCTAAATACTTTTTTCATATCGTTTGTTATTATAATTATTATTCGTCATACAAAGCTTCAATAGCCTTTATTTGTAATGCTCTCTTTGATGGTAATAATCCCGCAAGAAGTCCTGATACAATCAGTACAATGGCAGCTGCAACTGCTGTAATAAATGACACTTGGGGATTCAAGAGCACGATCTTTTCGGGTGGAAATGTTTCTAAAAACCATTGAACCAATACTAAAGTCCCAACTCCTGCAGCAATTCCTATGAAACCGGAGATTGAAGCTAAAACTACACTTTCGCTCATAATTTGTTTTATGATCACCATTGGCGTAGCTCCCAGTGCTCTTCTGATTCCTATTTCTTGGGTTCTTTCGCGCACTGTTACCAACATAATATTACTAACGCCAACCATTCCTGCTAATAAGGTACCTAAACCAACAATCCATATTAATGTATTAATACCGCCAAATAGCATCGAAAAATTGTCAAACATTTCTTTTAAACTAAATGAACCGACACCTTCATTATCAGTTGGTGATACACTCTTACGTTCTTTTAAAAAGCTCAAAATTCTGGGTTCTAGTTCAGACATATTAACCGCATCATAAGCTTTAAATCCCATAAAATTAATTTTATCTCCCATGTTGAGCATTTGCTTTAATGTACTTACCGGCACATATATCATCTGATTAGGACTACCGAATATAGAGAAGTCTTCTGAATAATCTTCGTATACACCTATAACTTGCCAGTATATAGAACCTATGCGTATAATAGAGCCTAAAACATCTTCGTTTGGTGCATATAAATCATTCGCTACTTTCTTACCTATTACGCAAACCTTACGTCTGTCTGATATATCCACTTCATTTAAGTATCTGCCTTGCAATATACGGCATGGGCTTATTTCATAAAATCCCGGGGCATAACCCATTGTGCTATATGTACCATGTTTTTCTCCTCTTACGGCATCACCAAGACCATCTCCAAATACAATAGCACTACCTGCTTCTAATTCAGGGAACTGTTTAATTACTGCAGCGAAATCTGCATCATTAAATACTATTTCACGTCCTTTGGCAAATCCGGCATAAGGTTCGGTTGTATTCCTCGAAAAAACGAAGGTTGAATTAACTGAAAATTTTCCTAATTCACCAATCATTTTATTTTGAATACCATTGCCCATTCCGGCCATAACTACCAACATATATATGCCCCAAAACACACCGAAGGCGGTAAGGATACTACGCAATTTATTGCGAGTTATAGTAGTCCATATTTCTTGCCAATTATCTAAATCAAACATAATTATTTTGCTTGCATTGCTTCTATAGGTTTAATCTTAACAGTCTTGTGTGCAGGTACATACCCGGCTATTACACCGGCCAAAACCAATATTGCCATCGCTGCTATAGCAACATCCAAATTTACGGTTGGATTCATAAACATATTCATATTATGATCACCACTTTCAACCGGCATTGATGACATAACTTTAGCTACTGTTTCGGTTAATGCAACTCCTAATAACATACCTATATATCCAAATAATAGTGTTATTGTAAGAGATTCTAATACAACTAGTTTTATTATTGAACTTGGAGTTGCTCCTAAGGCTTTACGAATACCAAATTCTCTAGTTCTTTCTTTTACAGTTATCAACATAATATTGCTAATACCTACAATACCTGCGATTAATGTGCCTATTCCTATTATCCATATAAATAATGAGATTCCGTTAAAAACCACTTGCGATTGTTCGAAAGAAGACATTCTATCCTCAATATACATCGCATTTTTATCGTCGGGATCAAATTGCATTCGTGCTGACAACATTCGTCTAAGTTTATTCGACAATTCTTCACTTTGAGCTGCATTTTCAATTCCGCTAATTGCAAATGTTAGGTCTGTAATGTATCCACCCGGATTAAATATTTTTTGAGAAGTAGAGAATGGTATGTAGTAAGATTTGTTCCATCCGGAGCCTCCTTTAATGTCATATATACCAACAACCTTGAACAAAAGGCCTTGCAAATTAACATATTTGCCTATCGGGTCTTTATCTTTAAACAAAGTCTCGGCTGTTTTTGGATGTAATATTATTACCTTTCTACATTCACGTTCGTCTGATTCATCAAGTAAACGTCCTGATATAACATACATATTACGCATTTTATCAAAACCGGGACAAACACCGCTTAATGTTTCCGATGCATAAGTATCACCATAAGATATAGAAGAAGACCACAAATTAAAAATAGGAGAAAAATCTGTCATTTCTACCATCTGTGGTATTTGTTGCTTGAAAAATTCCAAATCGCTTGTCGAAAAACGTATATCCCTTCCGCTTTGCCATCCTCTATATGGTTTTGAGGTAACACCCGGATAAAACGAAATAGTATTGTTTGACATATAATTGAAATTCGAAAGCATTCCATTACGCAATCCATTTCCGGATGCCAACAATATAATCAACATGAAAATACCCCATGCTATAGAGAATCCGGTTAGACAAGTACGAAGTTTATTTGCTCTAATTGCTATGAATATTTCCGTCCAAAGATCTTTCATGCAATAATACCATCTTTAATGTGTATAATTCTATCTGTTTGATCTGCAATTTGTTGCTCATGAGTTACAATTATCATTGTAATGCCTTCTGTTTTATTTACCTCTCTAAGTAAATCCAAAACATCTTGGGACGTTTTACTATCCAATGCACCTGTTGGCTCATCTGCCAATATAACTTGAGGCTTTGCAATCAAAGCTCTTGCTATGGCGACACGTTGTTTTTGACCACCTGACATTTCGTTAGGCAAATGATCTGCTCTGTCTTTAATACCAACTCTGTCTAAATATTCTAATGCAATTTGATTCCTTTTTTTACGAGGTACGCCTTGATAATACAAAGGAAGAGCAACGTTTTCAAGTGCAGTTTTAAAGTTTATCAAATTAAATGACTGAAAAACAAATCCAATCATTTTGTTACGCAAATGAGCGGCTTCTGTTTCGGATAAATCTTTAATTAAAACATTGTTCAATAAATATTTACCTTCGTCGTAAGTATCCAATATACCAAGTATATTAAGCAGTGTTGATTTTCCTGAACCGGATGCTCCCATTATTGAAACGAAATCGCCCTTTTCAATATCCATATTTATTCCTTTCAATACGTGAAGTGGCGAACCTGCGAAATAAGTTTTATGAATGTTTTCTAAATGTATCATATTTTTTATTTGCTTTTTGACACTGCAAAAATAGCATTAGAAACAGTACTGTGTACAACAAGGTACATTGTATATATTTATTTAACAATTGTTTCACTATATATTAACGCATCTTCTGCTCGCTGCCCTAGCTTGATTCCCAATTTTTTGGCCTCAGGGCTAAGTTCCAAGATTTTTGCATTAAGCACATCATCAATACTATTAACGCCTCTCACCAAGGCCATTGCATCACCTAATTTAGTTGCCGTTGCTATAGAAAAATAGCCGCAAGAGACTATCAAACGGCTACCCTTTATAAGTAACATAATCGTATTTTCAGTTGGCAGAGTTAAAGCTGTAAACGTGTAGTTGTTCAGTTTAATTGTTTCTAATTTTTCTTCCATAATAGTTGATTTTTTTAGTTCCATTTCTTATTCCGGTTTTATACCATATTGTATAAACGCAAAATTATCAGTGTCATTATACTTATCATAATTGCCATGAATCCGGTTTATCTGCTTCACTTGCTTTTCGAATTTTCTTTATACCCAATCTCCACATAAAAATATCAAATATAAAAAACAGTACCATCAATATAAATGATACCAATGTACTTGAACTTGCATCGGCGTACATCAATAAGTAATCGTAAACTCCATGCAGAAGTATTGCAGAAAGCAAAGCGTACACTAAATTACGTTTCTTTTTTATTGGATTAAATTTTGCAACACTTACAAAATAGCCCATTGAAACCGCAAATAAAAAGTGTGCCGGTGTTGCAAATAAAAGCCTGGCAATAAAAGTAGGTATATAGCTGGAAGTATCATCAAATATATACAAAGCATTCTCTACAAATGCAAAACCCATCGACACAAATACTGCATACACTATGCCATCAAAACGCTCGTTAAATTCAGAATTTTTCCACATCAAACTCAATAGTAAAAAGAACTTACTACATTCTTCTATAATTGCAGCTCCGACAAATGCAGACATAAACGCATTGTTATTATACTCAAGACCCGCTAAATTAAGCACTACATGAATAAATAGTGTACATGCTACTGATAACATACCAAAAAAGAAGGCCTTAAGCAGAAGTTTAAAAGGCTCTTTTTCTCGTACATCACGAAAGTATATGTATATACAAATTAAAAGCGAAGGTAAAAGCGATAGTAAAAGAATATACCACATAAATTACATTTTTATATTTTAAGATTTTAAGCTATTTAATATGATTTGAACCACAAGCTTTTTCCTATGCGCAATATACGCCTGCTTTTCTTTATCTGTTCTACCTAATATGTCGGTATAAATCGGGGCAGATACAAAAATAAAAACATTTAGCGACAAAACATTTAATAGTAAATCTAATGTATAAATCGGTTTTATAACTCCTTTTGCTATTTCATCCTTAATTTCTTTATCAAACTCATAATAGATATCCCTAACCATCGGATTGTCAACAATATAATCTCGAATCATACAACGCCTCTTTTTATTCAAGATCAACTCGTTCATAATAAGGAACGGCAAATTAGGATTCTGCTCCATCATATTTGCATGAGCGCATATCCTTTTTTCAAGACGTTCAAAAAAATCATCATTTGCTCCACTTTTTTCTGTGAAAGCGGTTATAAACAATCTTACTTTTTGCATAAAAACTTGCAAAAACAGATTCTCTTTAGTTCTATAATAATAATGAACTAAGGCTTGGTTACAACCTACTTCTTTAGCAATTTCAGTGGTTGATGTCATAGCAAAACCTTTTTCTAAAAAAAGTTTTTCTGCAGTTTGTAATATTTGTTCTTCTGTTGTCATTTTAAATAGTTTTTTTGCAGTTTTCAACCATAAAATGTAAGCGATTAAAT